>JADZFP010000370.1 GCA_020849825.1 Saprospiraceae bacterium | reverse complement strand
CCTGACGCAGGAGTTTCTGGAGTCGCGCGGCCTGCATGTGACCCTCGTGCACAGTGGCGAAGAGGGCTTGCGCGCTTTTCGCGAAGAAGGTCCTTTTCAACTTTGTATTCTCGATATCAGAATGCCGTTCAAAGACGGATTTTCCCTGGCAGCCGATATTCGAGCCACCGATGCGCAGGTGCCACTGATCTTTCTCACAGCGCAACAGGAAAAGGAAAGCCGGCTGAAAGGTTTCCAACTCGGCGGCGACGATTACATCACCAAGCCGTTCAGCATGGAAGAATTGTTCCTGCGCATCCAGGCTATCTGGCGGCGCACACAATCCGGACAGGCCGGGTTACAGGCTGCAAAAACGGAACTGCAGGTAGGTCAGTACCGCTTTTCACCGATCGCCCGCGAACTGCGCCTGGGCGATGCCGTTCAAAAACTCTCCGCGATCGAAAGCAACCTGCTCCGGATGTTCTGCGAAAGTCCGGAAGGCATGATCGACCGCGACACGGCCCTGCGGCGCATCTGGAGCGACGACGATATGCTCAGGGGCCGCAGCCTCAACGTCTACGTCAGCAAACTACGCCACTACCTCGCCGGCGACCCGCACATCGAAATCCTCAACGTACATGGCTCGGGTTACAGAATGGTGGTAAAGGAGTGACCCGCTATTTTTTACGCCGCAACAGGTAAGCCGGCCGGATTCGGGAAGGATTGGGCGCCCCGGTGGCCATTTCTACAAACGCCGTATCCCCCTCGGCCTTTGCCCGGGTGAGGGCATTTTGCCAGTGATCCTCCCGCAAAAGCAGGTACCCGCCGGGCAGTCGCCGCACCGGCGCCTGAGCGTAATACGACACAGTTTTTTCCCTCATTCCGCCTGCTATGCGCCACAGCCGGGCGGGTTCGATAGCGTATTCGGGCAACCAGGGCATGGCGTCGATACCCGTTTGAAAGGTGAAGTATTCGGCCAGCGTATTTGGCGCAACGACCAGCAAGGGAGCGACGCTCCGGAACGTGCTGTCGGCCATCGCGGTTTGGACCAAATGGTCGAACAGCCGGTAATCGGGGTCGTGTTGCGCTGGCCGGTAACTTTTCCAGGAGAAAATAGCGGCAACAGCCAGCAGTGCGCAGAGCGTAAGATGCCATTTCGGGGCAATTTTCAATATGCCGGCTGCCAGCAAAGGAGCGATCAAAACGAATACGACAAACAGCCGGTAGGCCAGTCCGGTGACCGACCATTCCAGAACAGGTAAAAGCAGGAAGAAACCCAGCAGGAACAAGCTTTGCGTTTGCAGGGACAGTTGGGCGCGCTGTTTTTTATTCAAAAAATACACAGCCGTCCATAGCCATAAAGCCAGGGTAAGGCCGATTTCAGCCAGCCACCAAAAGGACATTCGCCCCCATCCAAAATCCTGAATAAACGACCAGGGTGCAAATTGCAGTTTGCCCGCCAACAGGCCGTTCAAGCGCTCAAAATCAGTCAAGTGAAACAGGCCGGGAAAAAACGCCGCCGCCAGCAGTAGCGCTACTCCGGCCCCTGCCGCCGCGACCAGAACCTTTTTTTGACGCAATACCGCGAGCAATCCGTTGCCATACGCCGAAAGCACCCAGATCGACAGGTAAATCAGCGCCAGGCCGAACATGAGCCGATGACCGAAATAATTGATAATCAGCAGAAAAATTGGTGCAAACCAGGCGCGCCAGCCGGGCCCCGGGCGTTCCGGCAGACTAAAAACGAAGCCCAGAAATAACACCAGCCCGAGCAGATTTTTGGGGTACTGGGCGGCAAACCAGCTCAGTTGCGGGGAAAACAGCAGGAGAAAAGCCGGGAGGAGGATGGCGGATTGAGGACGCGTGGAAGTACGCAAAGTTGTGAAGAAGGGAGTATGCTTTGTTCCGCTGTTATGCAGGTGTTGTATCTCACGCAAAGACGCAAAGGGCGCAAAGAAGGGCGTTGGGCTTGCTTCGCGGCTTTGCGTGTGTTGTATTTCACGCAGAGGCGCAGAGATGCAGAGGGATTCCGGGATTTCCCTTTGCGCACTTTGCTTCTTTGCGCCATTTGCGTGAGCCGCAAGCCCCGCTGCGAGCATTGCTTCTTTGCACCCTTCGCGTGAACCACAAGCCCCTCTGTGCCTCTGCGCCTCTGCGTGCAACATTTTTATTTCACGCAGAGCCGCAGAGCCGCAGATGGATGCCGGGATTTCCCTTTGCGCACTTTGCTTCTTTGCGCCCTTTGCGTGAGCCGCAAGCTCCTCAGCGTACTTTGCCTCTTTGCGCCCTTCGCGTGAACCACAAGCCCCGCTGCGGCTATGCGGCTCTTCGTGCAATAAAAATCCCGCGTGAAACACAAGCCCCGCTGCATGCAACAAACTAAAAGCAACCATTGCAACCAGCAGCCCGGCCAGCAGGGCTGCGCCAAATTTGTACCCGGTCACATAATCGCCTGTCAGCCACACACATACACGCAGAAGGGGGTAAATCAGCGAAGCCTCGGGCGAGTGCATGTGCCCCGTCTCGATCCATAACTTGATCTGGATGAGGTAAAAATAGCTGTCCCAGCCGTTGGCGAAAGGTGTTTGGCCCAATGCCTGCCAGCGAAGCCAGGCAGCCGCCACGCCAAGCGCGAGCGGCCAGCCCCATGTTCGGGAAATGATCCTGTTCAAGCCCTATTTCCGGTAAAAAGTCCCGATCATTTTTTGGCCCTCGACCGTGCCGGCGGTGATCGTCAGCACGTCGCTGAAAATCCGGGTAGCCTCTTTGGCGCGGGGGCCTTTGTACCATTCCAGCACCTCGGTGGCGTCGAACCATTTGCCAAAAACCTTGACTTTCACCGTTCCGCCAGTCGATTCGAGCATTTCCCAGTTGCCGTCGGCAATAGTTTCGCCGGTGACGACCTGGGTGTTGGCATCGGTTTCGAAACTTTCACTTTCCTCATACAGCACAAAGGTGCCGTCGGAACGCAGAATGATCGACTGGGCCTTTGCCTCAAAGGGCTGGTCGAGCACGTTGTAGATGCGGCGATCGAGCAGGTCTGCGAGCGGAGTATTGCCGGCCCTACCGCGTTGGCCCTCGGCACGGCGGACGACATAGTCGGTGTGCAGAATGAAGGGTTGGGCGCCGTTGTAAAACAGGATTTCGCTGATTGCCAGGTCTTTGTACTTTTTGCCGGGATAAATGCTGTTGATTTTCAATTCAAAATCCTGGCCTTCGAAGGCCGTCGGGAAATCGATTTTTTGCCCGGCCGGGTCGTCGCGAAGGGTAAAGGTTTGGGCTGGTGCATTGGCGGCGCTCAATTGAAAATCCTTGGTGCGCGCATTGGCGCGGAAGTGTTCGGGCGAGCGCTGATAACCGTTCCAGATCTGCACGCCGCTGATGCGCACAGGCTGGTCGAAGTGGAAGCGCAGCGTTTCGCCTTCGCCGGCCGTAGCGGCATTGCCTTCTGCCCAGGCAAATTCCTTGCGGCTGTCGAAAAGGTTGTCGGCGCCATAGGCCGATTCGGGGGAAAGGGTGGAAGAAGCCGTGAGCTTGCCGGCAACGCGTTTGGGCGGCACAATGGAGATCGCTTCGCCCTTGTCGTTGTACAAGGTCAGGCTCTGTAATCCGACAAAACCGTCGGCGGGGAATGCTTCGATGCTGATGTCGAGGTCTTCGCCGGGTTCGCTGCGTTGGGTGACGAGTTCGTTGGCAGTTTCGGAAAAGCGCAGGAAGATCGAGTTGATGCGCTGGTCTTTTCCGCCTTCGGCGCGAAGGTCGACGCGTTCGCCCGGTGCGGCTGCGCGCAGGGGCTGGCCGTTGACGTAAATTTGAATTCTGGAATCAGCGTCGAGGGTTGCATTGGGAAAGGCATCGGCTTTCAGGGCCTGGATTTGCACGGCGGTGGTATTGCTGAGGTACAGCATGATCCCTTCATCGGGGCCGGCGCCGGGGCGGGTTCGCCAGCCGCTTGCGGAGTCGTTGTCGAACAAACGCGCAATATCGTGGCCTGGCTCGGTGGAGGTTGCGTACAGTCCGTCCAGATAAACGGCATCGGGATTCAGGGTGGTGGTCGCCGGGGTGGTAGCAGGGTTAGCCGTGTCTGTTTGCGAGGTAGCGGCGGTTTTGGGGTCGTTGCCGCAAGCGACGAACAAGATTGCGGTCAGCAGCAGGAGGTATTTGATGTTAGGGTTTTGCATGGCATGATTGTTGAAAATGTATTGTTGGGATGAGATCAAAGGTCGTATGTCTTTGTGAAGCGAAGTTTTTTTAAAACCGATTATTTCAAAGGTTAAAAAAAGGAAAGTACGTTCGTTTGTTTTGCAATGTTCTCATTTTCAGGCGGTGAAAATTATGATTTTCCTAACGAAGCCGTGAAAAAAGCGCAAAATGTTAAGACAAAAACATTGCTCCAATACAAAATGACCTACTTTTGGCGTTCGCTTAGCGCATCTCGAAAACAATCAGTTTTATTTTCTAACAGCACCCATTTATGATGCTCAACGCCTTCCTGTCGACCTTCTTTTTTCTGCAAATGACAACCGGCGCCCCTGCCGCCGAGGGGACGAAAAAACCCGAAAGTCTTTTTGAAATCATCATTGGCAGCAGCATATCCGGTCTGGTGGTGATCACCGTCCTGTTCGTGTTGTCCATTGTCGCCGTGTACATCATTTTTGAACGCTATTTCACGCTGAAACGCGCCGGCCAAGTCGACCAAAACTTCATGAACAGCATCCGCGCCTCGGTCGAAAGCGGCAACCTGCAAGCCGCCAAGGCGCTTTGCCAAAGCGTCGACGCACCGATGGCCCGCATGGTGGAAAAAGGCCTCGACCGTATCGGCAAACCACTGGACGACATCAATAAATCCATCGAAAACGTCGGCAACCTCGAATTGCTGAAACTGGAAAAGAACCTTTCCACCCTGGCTTCTATCTCGGGTATCGCCCCGATGATCGGTCTGTTGGGTACCGTTATCGGTCTGATCATCTCTTTTCAGGACATGGCCTCCGCCACCAACATTACCCCGCAGGTATTGTCGACCGGTATCTATCACGCCCTTACCGCCACGGCATTCGGTCTGTTCGTATCCATTATCGCCATGGCCGGCTACAACGTGCTGGTCAACAACCTCGACAAGGTGATTTTCAAAATGGAAAACACCGCCATGCAGTTTATGGACCTGCTGCAGGAACCGTCGAGATAAGTAGTTAGTGATGAGTGATGAGTGATGAGTTTTACAATCGAAATTCACTCATCATTCATCACGCCATACTCATCACGCCACACTCATCATTCATCACTCATCACTCATCACTCTCAAGATATGGGTCTGAAAAGAAGACAAAGGGTGGAACCGGAATTCAGTTTGGCGGCCATGATCGACGTGATCTTCCTGCTGCTGATGTTTTTTATGCTGACTTCCAAGTTCGTCACCCCCAATGCCCTCAACCTGACGCTGCCTTCGAGCACAGCCACGACCATGGCCTCGCCGAACTTCGCCGTGTCGATCGATAAAGCGGGTGCATTTTACCTCGACCGCACCCAAACCCCCGAAGCCAACCTGGAAAACGCCATCGCCGCGCGTATGAAAGCCATGAACAAAGAGCCGCAGGATGTCACGGTGACCGTTGTGGCTGAAAAAGGCGTGCCGATTGAAAACGTGGTTTTTGTGCTCGACATCGCCAACCGCCTGAAAGTCAAGACGATTCTGGCGACCGACCCGAAAGCAGAACCCACGACCAAATAACGACTTTGTGTAAAAATTGCCCGCCGAGCATCCTTGATGGGTAATTTTGAAACCAAGATAAAAATTTGTCATGATGAGAGCCGTAGTCAGCCGCGAAGAAGACCGCACCCGGGCCGTGGTGGTTAGTTTTCTGTTCCATGCGGCGATATTAGCCATGCTGATCTTTTGGAAACTGGCCTCGACTGAGCCGGAAGCGGAAGCGCCGGCCATTATCGTCCCGCTCGAAATGACGCCCCCGGAAGACGCCGGATGGGCCGGCGGTGGCGATAATGCGGCGCCCGGCCAACCGGATCAGGGCGGCGACAATGGTAACAATGGCGGTGAAGTCGCCGGCGAAGACACTTACAGCCCACCGCCGCCTACTTCCGAGAAAACAGCCCCCGTATCGCAGGCGCCGCCTTCCAACCCGCCCAAAACGCCTACCAGCACCGATCCTGATGCGGCCGCCATCCGGCAACGCCAACAACAGGAAGACCAGCGCCGCCGCGAAATGGCCGCCGAAGCCGAGCGCATCGCCAACGAAGAACGACAGCGCAAAGCCGCCGAAGAAGCGCGACTGGCTGCCGAACGCGCACAACGTGAAAAAGTCAAAAACGCGGGTAAAGACGCCCTGGGCAAAAAACCGGGCAACGGCCCCGGCGACAAGCCCGGCCCCGGCGGAGCACCCGATGGACAAGGTACCAATCCCAACGGCACCCGGCCCGGCTCCGGCCCCGGCGACGGCCCCGGCTCCGTCATCGGCGGCAACCTTGGCAACCGCAAGGTCTCGCGCCCCAAAATGGTCGACAACACCCAAAAAACGGGCAAGGTCGTCGTGGAAGTGTGCGTCGACGGCCAAGGCAACGTGGTCAGCGCCGACTATACCATGCGCGGCTCTACCACCACCGACAGCGAATTGCGCAGCAAAGCCATTACATGGGCACGACAGCACAAATTCGCGCCTTCCACTTCGGCCAAGGAGTGCGGAACGATTACCTTCAACTTCCTGGTGAAATAAAATATGGTTTATAAGCTCTGTATTGGTTTATAAGGGTTTATGAAATCCGTTATGCTGAAAACCTGACGACGCGAGTTATACTTATGAATTGCGGGGTTGTCCGGATGTTCCGGACAACCCCGCAGGTTTTTATACATGCCGCACTTGCAACTATTTGAGCTGGAAATTAAATGTGAGGGTGCCGCATTGTTTTTCAATCGAAGAGGGTTCAAACTTGTATTGCCGGGCCCAGGATATGGCTTTGCTGCGCAGTTCGCTGTCGGTGGTAGTGGAGCCGCGAAATGTGTAGTCGGCGCTGACCACGTTGCCTTGTCCGTCGACGCACACTTCCACGACGACTCTGCCGATCTTTTGGGTGTTGTCGACCATTTTGGGTCGTGATACCATCTTGCGGTTACTCAGGCCTGAGCCTAACACCGTGCTGTTGCCGATGCCAGGACCACCGCCACTCCCTCCTTCCGGTATGGTGGAAGGCGTAGTTTTGGTGGGCGATTGTGTAAACGGACTTTGCTTTTCCTTCAGCGCAAGTGCCGCACTGTCTTTACCCGGGTTAATTTGTTCCGTCGTTTTCGCCGGCTGTTCTTTTTGCAGCGCTCTTGAGACCGTTTTTACAGGAACCCGTTTGGTGGTATCAGGCCGGGCACTGGTATCTGCGGCGGGCAACTCAATCATGAAGCTATGGGTATTCGTATCCGGCTCCGGGTCTTTCCAAAAGTACAAGTCATTCAAGGTCATATTTCTAAAGATAAAAAACAGGAGCACCGCCGCAAAACCCACCCCTGCCCAGCGCAGGTTGTTGGGAGCAAGCAACCCGTAGCGAAAAACAACCCAGAGGCGTCTCCACTTCTGCTCTTGTTGTTTCTTTTGTCGGGCGCGCTCATCTGCTCTGACCTGGTCTTTTTGCCGGTCTTCCTGTTGCTGTTTATTCAACCGGATTTTTTCCACCATTTGATTGACGGACTGGGCGATAAATTCCCAGGCATCGTCTCTCGAATCCCAATTGGCTATCGGTTTGCCGTCCTTGGGCAAAGCCTGGATGGCAGCGAGCGGCGTCTCTTTCCAGAGGCAGCGCTTCAAAATGACAGGCACGACCACGGCTTCTCCCTTTTCATGCCGGCCAATCGCCAATCGGACCTCTTCGCCCGAAAAATAATCGGAAGCAAGGCTGTCGGCGCTGATGAGCAGAAGAATAATACCGGCCTGGTTGTTCTGGCTTTTGATGGCATCGTCCCAACGATGCCCGGGCTCGATATTGCTATCTGTCCAGACGCTGATTTTGCCATTCCGTTCGAGCGGTATCAGGTGTTTGCGCAGCTCTTCCAGATAACTCTGGTCCGACCGGGAATACGCGATAAAAACCTGAATGGATTGTTTCAAGGGCATAATCGGGATGACTTTTCAAATAAATTTCAGGCTTCCTGTATCCGCTTCCAAACGCTCCGCACCCGCCAGCCCAGTCCCAGCAGCATCAGGCCGAACAGCAAGGCATAGGCGCCGATCCACCAGGTGATCGAAATCGCGCCGGCATTGGGATTGACCAGCATGAGCACACCCAGGGCGATAGAGACGGCGCCGGCTGCGCCGAGCAGCCATTCGTTGTCGATCTCCTTGCGCAGTTTGATGGCTGCGGCAATCTCGAAAACGCCGGTGACCAGGCACCAGAGCGAGACAAAAAAGATCAACAGGCTGGCCGTGAACTCCGGCTGCACAAAGGTGGCGATACCCAGTCCGAGGCCGAGCAGCCCCTCCAGCAAAACCACCCACCAGTCGTCGTCTTCACCGCGCATGCGGAGACCCAGCAGGGTGGCAAAGGCTCCGTCGACCAGGAAAAGCGCTCCCAGCAGCAGGACCAGTACGCTGAAAGTCACATCCGGCAGCCAAAAAGCCAGAATGGCAAAAACGATGGAGGCGAGTCCGCGGACGACCAGTACCCACCAATGGGAAGCGAGATTGCGCAGCATGGTTTCGTTCGATTTTGGTGAACAATTCGTACCGCAAGGTAGCGCATGTTTTTGCAAACGCCTCCCGGCAGGTTTATCGTTTTTCTTTCAGGATTTCGACGTCGAAGCCCAGTTCGCGCAGTTTTTCGGGGCTGAGTTCTTCCAGGCTGGTGATTTCCAGCACCTTGCCCTCTTTGTTTTTGAAGGTCACGATGGTGGTTTCGCGGTTTTCCACGTTTTGCTGGGCGGCCTGCGCCTGTTGCTGCAGGAGGTCGGCTTGTTGTTTGGCAGCGGCCAGTTGTTGGCCGGCTTGTTGTTCCTTTTGTTGCGCCTCCCAGAGTTGTTTTTGCATTCCGGCGTTTTTCTCCACGCTTTCACCCAGCAAACGGCGCAATTCTTCCACCTGGGCCCGTGCGGCAGCGAGCTCGTTTTCGCGTGTTTTTTTCTCCTCTTCCGCTTTGGCGGCGTCGAGCCGGGCGCGTTCGGCGCGTTCGCGGCGGGCAATTTCCTCGCTGGCGATCAGGCTCTCGCAATTCTGGAGCGAAAGCAGTTTTTCCAGGCTGACGATATCGACCGACACGATGTAATCCACCTTGAACTGGTCGGTGCTGCTGTACACCTCGCCGTTGGCGCTGAATGCCACACCGCTGACGGCTGCGTCGCTCGTAACTTTCTGATAGGCGCGCGTGTACACCGTGGTCAGTTTGGCCGATCGGATGTAGTAGGTTTTTTTGCGGGTTTCGGGCGGCACATTGCCCGAGGCTTTGCAGATTTCGTAGTAGGGCACATAGTCTTCGGGCAAAAAGGCGGTAGCGATGTCGGTAATGACAATTTCGTAAATGGCATCCTGGCCCACCTTGGTGGAAGCGATGCAATACGCGCCGTTGAATTTGAATTTCTGATCGATTTTGGAACTGTAAATCACGTCAGAGGTGGAAGTCGTCACGATAGGCGGCTTGCCGTCTTTGACAAAACGGGTCAGCACCGAGGTTTTGGCGCCGTCGATCAGGATCATGGACCCGACCAGTTGGTCGATGTTGTTGGTAAATCCGGCCAGCCCTTTGATGAAGGTGCGTTCCTTGTACGATTGCGGCAGGTCGAAACCCAGGGCTACCGGGTTGAGTTTGATCTTGCGGGAGGTTTGGCCGTGCAGGGCAGGATGGAACAGAAAAACGAAGGCAATCAGGGAGAATAAAAGGCGGGATACCGTCTTCATAAGCAGCGATAAATTTGAAATGAATTCGGAAAAATGCACAAACGCCACACTCCCCTCGGAAAGTGTGGCGTAAGGCTGCTGTTGTGTATTTTTTAAAACGCTTACGACAGCACGCCGGCGTTCATAAGTTCCTCGATTTCCTCGGCTTCGATCGGGATGCTGCGGAACAGATCCACGGGACCGTCGTCGGTGATGAGAATATCGTTCTCAAGCCGGATGCCGAGATTTTCCTCCGGGATGTAAATGCCTGGCTCGCAGGTGAATACCATGCCTGCGCGGAAGGGTTCGTAGCGCAGGCAAAGGTCGTGCACGTCGAGGCCCAGGTGGTGGCTGGTGCCGTGCATAAAGTATTTTTTGTAAGCCGGTTTGTCCTTGTCCTGTTTGGCCACCTCGTCGCGGCTGATGAGGCCGAGGCCGATCAGTTCGCTTTCCATGATTTTGCCGACTTCCTTGTGGTATTCTTCCAGGATATTGCCCGGTACGAGCATGGCGCGGGCTTCTTTCAATACGCGCAGTACGGCGTTGTACACGGCGCGCTGACGGTCGGTAAACTGGCCGCTCACCGGGATGGAGCGCGTGAGGTCGGCGGCATAATTGGCGTACTCGCTGCCGAAGTCCATGAGCAGCACGTCGCCCGCCTGGCATTGCTGGTTGTTGTCGACGTAGTGCAGCACACAGGCGTTTTTGCCCGAAGCGATGATGGGGGTATAGGCATGCCCCTGGCAGCGGTTGCGGACAAATTCGTGGGTAATTTCCGCTTCTACTTCGTATTCCCACACGCCGGGTTTGACGAATTCCAGCACACGGCGGAAGGCCTTACCCGTGACGTCGACGCTGTGCTGGATCACATCCACTTCAAATTGGCTTTTCACCATTTGCAGTTTTTTCATGATCGGCTGCGCCCGCAGAAGGTTGTGCGCCGGGTAGCGGTTGCGCAGGTATTTGGCGTAACGCAGGTCGCGGGTTTCGACCTCCGACAGGTAGCGGTCGTTTTCGTTGATGTTCAGGTAAATGCCTTCGGCGAGCAGGATCATTTCGTTGAGCAGTTGCTCGGCTTCATCCAGGAAAAGGACTTTTTCGATACCGGAAGCGGCGCGGGCTTCTTCCTTGGTGTATTTATGGCCTTCCCAAACGGCGATATGCTCGTTGGTGCGTTTGATCAGCAGCACTTCCTTGTGGCCGTCTTTGGGACAGTCGGGGAAAATGAGCAGCATGGTTTCTTCCTGATCAATACCGCAGAGGTAGTACAGTCCGGCGTTCTGGCGGAAAGGGAAAAACTGGTCGCCCGAACGCGGCATTTGGTCGTTCGAATTAAAAATAGCGATGGTGTTGGGCTTCATCTCGCGGGCAAAGCGCCGGCGATTCAGCTGAAACAATTCCGGGTTGAGTGGTGTGTATTTCATGCAGACTAATTTTGACCGCCGAAAGAAGGCGACTTTCCTTCAAAATTACAAAAACTTAACGCCACAAAAACGGCTTTTCGACCAGGAGCGGCCAATTGACGGGCAGTGTGGGTGACGAAGCATGATTTTTTTGCATCCTGAATTTTTCTGACAAGCAAAAACCCTACTTTTGGCGCGAAAAATTGCCCGCCGCCAGGTAAGGCAACCATTTAAAATCAAATTATTTCACTCTTTTTCACCGATGCAACTCGTATGACTTTCCCGTCGAACTGCAAATACACCGAAGACCACGAATGGATCCGCATTGAAAGCGGCAACATCGCTTACGTAGGCATCACCGACTATGCCCAGAGCGAACTCGGCGAACTCGTCTATATAGAAGTGGAAACCGTGGGCGACACCGTCGAAGCCGGCAAGGTTTTCGGTACCGTGGAAGCCGTAAAAACGACTTCCGATCTCTTTATGCCCGTCACGGCCAAAGTGCTGGAATTCAACCCCGCTATCGACGACTCCAAAGGCGGCAACCCGGCACTGATCAACGAAGACCCTTACGGCCAGGGCTGGATCGTAAAAGTCGAACTCCAGAACCCGGCTGACTTTGATAAACTGATGTCGCCTGCCGATTACGAAGCGCACGTAGGATAGGGCCTTCGATTTCCGATATTCGATTTGGTCGATTTTCGATTTCCGATTGGATTTTTGAATTAGGAATCTAACATCAAAAATCATCAATCTATTCGCAAATCGAAAATCGACCAAATCGAATATCGTAAATCAAAGTCATCCCCTATTCCTCTGCCCGGTGCAACTGGCTGAAATCCAGGTTGCGCAATTTCGGCGCCCGCCACCAGGTAAATCCGACGATCAAAAGCGTCATTACCCCGCCGAAAACCACTGAATACGGCACGTTGCCAAACAAGCGCGCCGCCAGCCCGCTCTCGAAAGCGCCGATCTCGTTGGAAGAGGTGATAAACATTGAGTTGACCGACGACACGCGCCCTTTCATGTTTTCTGGTGTAAGGTGCTGCAACAGAGAAGAACGCACGACCACGCTCACCTCGTCGAACACGCCTGCCACGAACAGACAGGCAAACGACAGCCAGAAATTGCGCGACAAACCGAAAACAATAATGCACAGGCCAAAACCGGCTACGCTGGCCAGCATCATTTTCCCCGCACTCCGCCCCAGCGGCCGATGCGCAATGGCAAACGCGGTAGAGATCGCTCCGAGCGACATAGCTGCCCGCAATACACCCAGCCCCTCGGCCCCCACCTGCAAAATATCTTTGGCAAAAATCGGCAGCAACGCCACCGCGCCGCCAAACAACACGGCAAACAGATCGAGCGCTATTGCACTCAGGATCAACTGGTTTTTAAATACGAAATGCAAACCCGCCCGTATGCGCTCAAGGGCAGGTTCGGAATGATCGGTCGCAGGCACGGGATGCCTTGTGATCCGAAGGGCCAAAAACAAGGCCAGCAGGCAAAGTGCCGACATCACAACAAAAGTTGTCGTCACGCCTGCAAAACCGTACAACAAACCGCCCAGCCCCAGCCCCGTGATACTGGCCACCTCCCAGCTGCTGCTGTTCCAGGTGATGGCGTTGGGCAATACTTTTTTATCCACCAGTTGGGGTAAAAAAGCAAATACCGTCGGACTGAAAAAACCGCGCGCGATACCGGTAAAAAATATCACGCTGTACAGCCCGGTAACCAGCGTATTCCTGGGAAGCAGGTCTTTTTGCCAGGCCAGCCAGACCAGCGCCAGCGAGCATAACATCAGCATCGTTATACAAGCCGCAAGGATGTTTCTCCGATTGTATTTGTCGGCGATATGCCCGGCCCAAAGACTGATGCCGATGGCAGGCAAAGCTTCGGCAAGCCCGATCATGCCCAGGGCCAGCGGATCGCCGGTCAGGTCGTACATAAAATATCCCACCGATACCGACATAATCTGGATGGCCAGGGTGGTCGACATGCGCATGGCGAGGAAAAAGCGGTAATCCGGGATTCGGAGGGCGGCGTAGGCGTCGGATGCTCGTGTGCTCATGGTACAAAACGGTCGGGCGCAAAACACCCTCCGCGCGGCAAAGTTCCCACAACTCGCGGGAATGATCCCCAGATTTTCTCAACTTTGCCCTCCCCAAAACCGGTGTTTCTTTACCCTTCAACTTTTGACCATGCAATTGTTATCCGGAAAAGTGGCCCTCATCACGGGCGGTTCGCGCGGCATCGGCGAAGCCCTGGTGCGCAAATTTGTCGAACACGGCGCATCCGTCGCCTTCACCTACGTATCCCCCTCCTCCGCCGAACGCGCCGACAAACTCGCGGCCGAACTCGGCGCTTCGGCCCGCGCCTACCAGAGCGACGCCGGCAACTACGCACAGGCCGAAGCACTGATCGCACAGGTCGTGCAGGACTTCGGCCGCCTCGACGTGCTGGTCAACAACGCTGGCATCACCCGCGACACACTCATGCTGCGCATGACCGAGCAGCAATGGGATGAAGTGATCCAGACCAACCTCAAATCGGTGTTCAACCTCACCAAACACGCCCTGAAACCCATGATCCGCAGCGGCGGCTCCATCATCAACATGAGCTCCGTCGTGGGTGTATTCGGGCAAGCCGGTCAGGCCAACTACGCCGCCTCCAAAGCCGGCATCATCGGCTTTTCCAAATCCATCGCCAAGGAATACGGCTCCCGCGGCATCCGCTGCAATGCCGTCGCACCGGGCTTTATCGAAACGGAAATGACGGCCGTGCTCGACGAAAAAACCAAGGAGGGCTATCTCTCCGCTATCCCCATGAAACGCCTCGGCTCGGGCGACGATGTGGCCAATGCCTGCATCTTCCTGGCCTCCGATATGGGCGCCTACGTGTCCGGTCAGGTGCTGTCGGTGTGCGGAGCGTTGAATTGTTGATCTTCGATGAAGATTTGAAGATGCGAGGATGCGAGGATTTGAGTAAAGAGTTGTTTCTGCTCTCGGGTAACGTGGCGGCCATGACTTAGTTTTTGCCTGGAAATTCAACTCGCTCGCGCGAGGCTTTGCCTCGTGACAGCGCCAGAGCGCAGCAATTACCCTTTTCTCGCACCCCCGCGCTTTGCCTCGTGACATTGCCCCGAAAGCAGCACCCCCCTTATCCAACACCCAAAACCTGTTTCGAGAGCAGTAGTGCCCCTTTTACCAACACCCAAAACCTAAAATCCAACACCCTTCTCCCGAATCCTCACATCCTCAACCATGAACCGACTACCCTTTTACCTGCTGCTCTCTGCATTGTTTGTCGCCTGTAAAACCACGTCACCAACGGGTTCATTCGACCGGAACCAGGCGCCGCCGACGCCCGATTACAGTCAATTGAACAGTTGGGCCGCTCATCCGGACAAATCCGACCCGGCCGACCGAACGCCTTGTCCCGACGTGCCGAACGAACAGGCCACCGCCCCGGTCGACGTGTTTTTTCTTCATCCGACCACCTACACCGGCGATCACCGGTATGAAAAACACTGGAACGCCGATGTAAACGACAAACGGGTCAACGACGAAACCGACGGCTCCGCCATCCTCTATCAGGCTTCCCTGTTCAATGGCGCAGGCCGGGTGTTCGCCCCCCGTTACCGGCAAGCACATCTGCGGGTTTTTTACGGGGTAAAAGACAAAAAATCGGCGCAAGCGGCGCTCGATCTGGCTTATGAAGACGTGCAGGCCGCTTTTCAATACTATCTCGATCACTGGAATCAGGGCCGCCCCTTCATCATTGCCGGACACAGTCAGGGCGGGCGGCACGGCATGTTTTTGCTGCGCGACAAAATCGAGGGCACCCCCCTTGAAAAACAACTGGTGGCCGCTTATCTCGTCGGCTGGCCGGTTCGCGCCGATTTTTTCAAAAGCCTGCCAGCTTGCCAGACGCCCGATCAGACCGATTGTTATTGCAGCTGGCGTACCTGGGAGCGCAATTTCGGGCTGCAGGTGTTTGTGCAAAACCCCGACCAGATCGTATGCACCAACCCGCTCAACTGGTCGACCCGCGACGGCGAATACGCCCCGAAAGCAGCCAATCGTGGCGCCGTTCTGCGCAATTTTTGCCAGGTTCTGCCCCGCGTAACCGATGCCGAGGTACACAACGGGTATTTACTGTGCGTCAACCCCAAATTCCCCGGCAGCTTCTTTTTTCGCCGAAAAAACTACCACATCGGCGATCTCAACCTGTACTATTTCAATGTCCGGGAAAATGCGCAGTTACGTGCCCGCGCATTTCTCCATCGCTGATCCTTGGTCGTACTTTTGCCCGATGCAATACATCGGTTACTTTTTTACCCGTTTGTTCACGGGCTTTGTGGGGCTGTTTCCCTTTGGGCTGCTCTTCGGCTTGTCCGACGTGCTGGCGTTTTTGCTTTACCGGGTGATTGGCTATCGCAGGGCGGTGGTTCGGGAAAATTTGGAATTTTGTTTCCCTGAAAAAAACGAAGCGGAAATCGACGACCTCGTCCGCCGGGCTTACCGCAATCTGGCCGACGTGACCCTGGAATCCGTCAAAGGCATCAGCATGCCGATACCCGAACTGCGCCGTCGGTATGCGCTGCGCAACGTCGAGGTAGTCAATGATCTGCTGGCGTCGGGGCGCTCGATCATCCTCACCGGCAGCCATTGCTGCAACTGGGAATGGGGCGTCATCACCTTTGCGGGCTGGTTCAAAGGGCATACCATCGGGGTGTACAAGCCCATGAGCAACCGGCTCGTCGAACGCTGGACCAACGCCCGCCGGGGCCGCAACGGCCTCATTCTGAAAAGCACCAAGGAAGCGTTCAAATCGGTGGAACAATACCGCGACGACCCGGCCGTGTTCTTCATGCTGGCCGACCAGTCGCCTTCCAACCGCCAGCGCGCGCATTGGGTGAAGTTTTTCAATCGGCCCACCGCCTGGCTGCACGGTGTGGGAGAAATCGCCGCCCGCGAAAACTACCCGATCGTGTACTACGAGGTAATCCGTCGGAAACGCGGTTTTTACGACATCGTGTTCACGGAGATCGTCGACCAGCCCGCATCGCTCTCCCCCGGTCAAATCACCGCCCGTTACGTGGCATTTCTGGAGCAACAGGTGCGCCGCCAACCGGGCGACTGGCTGTGGAGCCACAAACGCTGGAAAATGAACCCCGAAGGAAACGAGGTGTTTTTTGAAGCCTGAGTGCTCCTAATTTGTTAGTATTGCATTAAAGCGAACACTCCGGCACGTGACCCTTGCCTGTTTTTTCGTTTCAACAACAAATCACACACAACGAACAATTCTAAATCAACGCAACCATGTGGAAAAAAGCCTTTTTGGTCCTGGCTGTTTTGCCTCTGATTTTTGCCTGCAGTAAAACGGCGTTCACAGGCCGAAAATCCCTGAACCTCATCCCGGTCAATACGCTCAACCAGATGAGTTTCACCGAATACCGCAGTTTTTTGAGCCAAAATAAAACCCTTACGTCGGGTAAAGACTACGATCTCGTGCGCCGCGTCGGCAACGACCTCAGAGCGGCCGTGGAGGTGTACTACCGCGCCACGGGCAAGTCGAGCGAACTGAAAAACTTCGCCTGGGAATTCAACGTCGTCGACGACCCGACCGTCAATGCTTTTTGTATGCCGGGCGGCAAAGTGGTCGTTTACACGGGCATTCTCAAAGTCACCCAAAACGAAGACGCCCTGGCCAACCACGGCAACGAGCGTATGAGCCAGGGGCTGGTGGCCCAATTGGGTCTCACCTCGCTCGATATCGCCCTTTCTCAAAAACCCACCCAAACCCGCAATCTGCTGATGTCGGCCGCCGGCGCCGGCGCGCAGGTTGGCGTGCTGCTGCCGTTCAGCCGCAAACACGAATCCGAAGCCGACGAAATCGGCCTCTACCTCACGGCCATGGCCGGCTACAATCCGAGCGAAGCCGCGCCGTTCTGGGAGCGCATGAACAAATCGGGCGGCAGCCGTCCGCCGGAATTCCTCAGCACCCACCCCGATCCCAAACGCCGCAGCCAGGACCTGAGAGCCCTGGTGCCCAAAGCGCTGGAATACAAACGGAAGTACCCGGTGCCGAACAGCTCGAAAAACAAGAAGTGATTTTTGAGGGTTGATGAGGTTTATAGGGTTTATAAATAGGGTTATTGCTGCTCTCGAACAGCTATTGGTTCCGAAGTGGTAACGAAAGCAAGAGCAACCCTATTTATAAACCCTATAAACCTCATCAACCCTTATCAACTTTTGACACAATTGCACCCTCCCTGAGTTTCGTGACAATTTGATCGCCGGGGCGGAGTTGATTGGCGGCGGTCACCACGCGGCCCTGGTGCAGGGTGAGGCTGAAACCGCGTTGCAGGATCGTGTCCGGATGAAGGGCGATGCAGAGCGATTCGGCTTCCTGCAGGTGTTGAAAATGGCGTTGCAGGAGCTTGCGGGAGAGCAGGGGAAGGGTTTGGTGGATACGATCCAGCTGATGCTGTTGGTTTTGTAAAAGGTTCCTGCCGCTCCAGCGCAGGTCGGTTGCGCAACGGTCCAATTCGAGTTGATGAACGCCCAGGCGGTATTCGCCCGTTGTGTGCAACTGCGCAGCCAGCCGCATCAGGTTGTTTTCAAAAAACAGGTTGTGCTGAACGATAAAATCAGCCACGGCAGTGGGGGTTTTGAGGGCTGCATACGCCACCAGGTCGAGCACCGTCTGGTCGGTCTCGTGACCGATTCCGCTGAACAAGGGTAGCGGGAGCATCGCGGCCTGCCGGCAGAGTTCGAGCGCATCGAAAGCGGCCAGATCGAGCCGGGCGCCCCCGCCGCGCAGCACAACGACACAATCGAAATCCTTGCTTTTTTTCTGAATGGCGCGAAAAGCCGCCGTTACCTCCGGCAATACGTTGGCGCCCTGAACGGCGGCAGTAAACAACTGAATATCAAACCGGTATCCAAAAGTATTGCCGGCCAGGTGCTCCCGGAAATCCTGCAAGCCGGCCGCCCCTTCCGAACTGATCACGGCAATGCGTTGCAAGGCCAGCGGCATCGGCAGGGCGCGGTTGCGTTCCAGCAAGCCTTCCGCATGAAGGGTCTGGATGGTCTGCCGCCGCTGAAGTTCCAGTTGCCCGAACGTGTAGGCCGTGTCGATTTCGTCGGGTAAAAGTTTGAGGCCGAATCGCTCGTGGTAATCGACGCGCACACGCATTTTGACCTGCACGCCTTCCTGCAACACCTCATCGAATGCCGGACCAGCCTGGCGGCGCATCCGTTGCAGGTCTCTGGCCCATATCACGGCCTGGTTTTGGGCCACGATGTCCGTTTCGCCTTTTTGCACCAGTTCGAGGTACAGGTGGCCGCGCGACAGTTTGGCCTGCGCAATTTCGGCGGTGATCCAGAACGGTTCCGCGAAGTTGAGGGCCACCACCCGGCGCAGGTGCTGCGCAAGATCGAATAAACTGTAAACCTGCATGAATAGAATCAATCAGCCATTTTTCGGGTGGGGCCCGGCGGACGGCGGGGCGGGCGAGGTACGACCGCTTCCTTTTCCTGCCCGGCGTCGGTGTCGCCCGACAAAGACTCCCGGCCACCGGAATCGGGTTTGAGCCGGAAGCTTTCCTGCCCCTGTCGCGTATCCGGCTCGGGTTCGGGCTGCGGCTCGGGAGCCGGCGTAGCCGCGCCAAAGAGCGTTCGGGCCGTGTCTTTCAGTTTCTCCATAAACTCCTGCGACGCAAAGCCCGCCAGGAACGCGATGCCGATGTACGGAAACATGCCGTCGAGCGTACGCCATCCAGAGCCGTTGCCCGAAGCCAGCGCGCCGGCAAAAAACGTGCTGACGAAAAACGTAAACAGGCCGCACAATACCCCTGATACCGGCCGGAGGTAGAAGCCCATTTCGAGGTGGCGGGGAAAACGCCCCTGATTGTCGCGGGTGAACTCGAAAATGCCCCGCAGGTTGCACAAGGTGCCGCCCAGACCACCCGCCATCGTGATGGCGAAAAGCACGTAGGCGATCATGCGCGGGTCGGTGATCGGCGAGGAGGAAACGGCAGGTTTGACTTCGGGGACAGTTTGTTCGGGAAGAGCCGTGGGGGTTTCCGACGGCGCGCTTTCTTTTTCATCCGTATCGGCAACGCCGGTGGTATCATTTTCAGTCGCACTTCCCGGCGCCGCAGCGGCCGGGGAAGGTCTGGTTGGCGCCTCGTTTTTCTGCGAGACGGCGGTATCCAGTGCTTTTTTGTCCTGATCGTACTGAATACTGGCAGCCGATGAAATGACCATATACATGCCTGCGCTCAGCAGAAACATGAGGATCACGTTGTAAAAAACCAACTGAAGGGTTTGATTGCGGGAAAGGAACCCGGCCGGGGCATCGGCGGTCGGTTCAAGGGCAGGCTGTGACATGTTTTTTCATTTTGTTGGACAACAAAGATGCAAAAAAGCCTGGGGTTTATTTTCGGTTTACACGTTCACAAGATATTTTGCAATGATCAACCATAAAAACGACATGTTCATCAATTTGGGGTGGCGTGATATTGTTCCGGAGTGTTACTTTGTAGGCAGTAATTTGTTCACCAAATATTATTACCAATGAAAAACTGCGCTTCCTTCCTTCCTTCCTTCCTTCCTTCCGTCCTTCCTTAATCGGACTGTTGTTATTGTCAACCATCCGGCCAGCGTACGCTCAAACGGACAATTTGTCGTTTGAATGCAACAACACGAACCTCGCGTTTTCGCCCGCTCCGGGGGTATGTACGCCGCAGCCGCCAACCGCTCAATTTGTTCCACTTGCAGAAGACCCTGTAAAAACCATACGAATCGCTTTTCACATCATGCAACGCGAGGTGGGGCAGCCGGGCAATTTTGAAGCAAACAATCCTAACCACACCGCCTTCCTTCTCGCGGTGTTCGACCGGTTGAATGAATTATATTCCCAGGTAAATGCCCCGGCTTGCGGAGGAATGTGGCAACCCTTTCTCGATCCCCGCGACAGCCGTATTCGCTTCCAACTGGAAGGCATCTATTACCATAAAGACGACATAGGCTACATTAACAACGGGAGTTATAACGATTCCTATTGCCTTGATCACTATGGATCCGTCTGCGGCGACGCCACTTTCCCGGTCTTTTTTTGCCAGTATTCTTCCACCAACTCGGGTTATGGCCCACAAACCCATATCATGATGAACAATGTGTACAGCTACTATACCGGCACGGGGGCGCCGGGTTATTGGGGAGTAGGAAACGTGCTGGGCCACGAATTCGGCCATGTTTTTAGTCTCTATCACTCCTGGTTACAATCCGAGCGCAACCGTTTTCCCGACATTTGCCAGTTGGCAACCAGCGACCAATTTTGTGAGCCAGTCGGCGATCCCTTATGCTCCAACAATGTCATGGGCCGCGCCCGCATAAAGGATCATTTTTCACCCTTGCAGATGGCCGCCATGCATCAGCACATTCTGACGAACGGATTCACCAAGTTTTTAGTGCATACGTACGATCAGAGCCAAAGCGTACTGGTGAAAGCTCCTGGACAAACCTGGGAGGTCAACCGCCTCATCAACGGCGATATTATCGTGGGAGCCGGGGCCACACTGACGATCCGCTCGCGCATCATAATGCCGCCCAACGGACGTATTATCGTAGGCCGCGGAGCACGGCTGATTATTGAAGGCGGGTATATCACGACAAAAGGCCCGCACAAAGTGGTGTGTAACGGACAGGAAATCCGCGAAGAAGCCATGTGGTGGGGTATAGAAGTGTGGGGTAACTCCAGCGTCGTGCCGACTCCGGGCATGCTGAACGACAACTACGCGCTCGGGCCAAATGACCCCGGCGTGGTGATACTGCGGCAATACGGCGATTGCCGGCCCAGGATCGAGAATGCCAAACGCGGCATCATGACCTTTCCTAATTACGGCCCCTGGGCCGAACGCCAGCACCAATTTGGCGGGCTGATTCTGGCCGAAGATGCCGACTTTGTCAATTGCCGCAAAGGAGCCGAGATCGTTTCCGTCTATACAGCCGCCACGGTGTCGCAGTTTCGACGCTGCCATTTTTACCAGAATTACCTGCTCAATCCCGATGGTAGCCCCGCTCAGACTTATGAAGGCGTGACCATCTGGAATACCGAGGGGGCCCTGGATGCCTCTCAACAAATCGTCGGGCTCGTATTTGAAGACGATTGCGTGTTCGAAAATCTGGAACGCGGTATCGGCTCGGGCAATGCCACCAAACGCGTGAGCAACTGTACCTTTACCAATTGTAAATACGCCACCGAACTGGGCCAGACGGCGCCGATGCTCGGCAAGTCATCTATCTTCAACAACAACCAGTACACCCGCGTGAACCGGGGCGTGTACGGACACTCCTATCGTCAGGCTTTTGTTCGATTTAACCATTTTGACAACAGTTCCAATGGCGTCACTTTATTCGGAGCCGGGAGATTCACGGTGAATGAAAACGAGTTTCGCTACAACCTGAACGCAGCGGGGCCGAACTTTCTGGATGCCATCGGGATGTACCAGACGGGGAGTACTCCCAATGATATCTTTTGCAACCAGTATTTCAGCCCCAACAGCAACGAAAACCATATTTTCGAAGGCATCTATTTCGAGGGGGATAATAGTGGTAGCACTTTCAGGCGGGAATCTTTCGATTGTTGGGTGGACGTGCGGTTGGTGAAATCGGTAGATGCATCTACCGGACAGGTTACAGCGGGCAAACTCGCTGGCCAAATAGGCGCAACTGCTCCCAGAAATATTTTTTCACCCCTGTACGGGCACTCTGTGGATATTTTTACCGCTAGCTCTAACCCGGTTGACCCTGATGGCGGAAGTACTTTAATTTTCAATTACAATATATTGCAAGGTCTGGCTGCCAACTCCCGTGAAATTCCCCGATGCCCGGCCGGAGGGGTAGGTTTCAACCCCGGCTGCCCCTATCAATACAATTTTTACAATCAGGTAGCAACACTGGAGGCCGAGCCTTGCGGTATGCCCCGGCCGCGCAACTGCCGGGAAACGGCCTGTCTGGAAGCACTTCAGCAAACCTTGCGTACCCGGCGCGCGCAACTGGCGCGCGGAAACAGCGCCTCACTGCTCCTGCAAGTACAAACAATGCCCTCCGCCCCGCTCACCCAAAGTAACCTGCAAGCCGCCACGCCTTATCTCTCGGACGATATTCTGCTGGCTATTCTCGCGAGCAACGCCTGGAGCGCGCAAGGCAAATACAATTGGCTGGCAGCCAATGCACCCGTTTCGGCTACAGTGTTGAACGCCGCCGCGGGGGTGCTGCCTGCCATGCTTTACAATCAATTGGCAGGTCTTAGCCCCGTCGGATCGCGCACGCCGAGACAAGTATTGCAAGGCCAGATCGATGCACTGGAATATCAGAAAAACGATGCATTGGAGTTGGTGACAGATTCCTTGTTCCGGGCTGGTAATTACGCGGGTGTAGATGCCCTGCTGATTGCCGATTCCACGCAGGCCAGCCGCCAGTTGCGCATCGGACTTAAGTTCCAGATCAACGACCTGAACGGCGCTTATTCCTTGCTCAATACCTATCCCGTCAACGACGCAGAAGACCTTTTTTTCCGGCAAATCGAACGCACTTACTGGCGCTTGCTCAGTCAGCCGGAAAACTTCACGCTTACCCCCAATGAACATGACTCGCTCTGGATCGCTGCCGAGCGTCACTATCGCGTCAGCGGCTACGCGCAAACCCTGCTCATCTATCTGGAAGGGGCTTCTTTCGATCCGGTTAAAGCGCCATACGGATTGCAGGGCGAGGCCAGAGTGGAAGACCGCGACTTCGCCACCATGCCCCTTGCCGCCCCGACTCCCTCGAGGCTGCTGTTGTCGCCCAACCCGGTTAGTGACGTGCTGCTCGTCAACTGGTCAGATGAACAGAACGCGACCATGCCCGCCGCCAGGCTTGGAATTTACGACCTCTCGGGCACAGAGCGCCTTGGCGCAGACGTGATACGCGGCGAAAACACGATCACCGTGAGCCGCCTGCCGGCCGGCCTTTATTTTGTTCGCCTGTACGGCAACAATGGACAACCGCGCGGGAGCGCCCGTTTCGTTAAACTTTGACTTTTTCTTTCTCATCAGGCTGCTGCGCAAGGCTTGCGCAGCAGCTACGCTATATTTGCTATGAAAAAAGTATTGTACTTGTTCGCCTTGTTAAGTGGCGCTTTTTATGTTCGTGGCCAGTCAGCTTTTAATCTTTTTTACGACCTGGACACAAATTATGTTTTTAACCTCTCAGGTCAGGTCAATGAAAACGCAAATAAATACCTGGTCAGGACTGTTGGCGTCTCGCCTGGCACCCATCACTATACCCTGT
>JADZFP010000369.1 GCA_020849825.1 Saprospiraceae bacterium | reverse complement strand
GGTCGCCCGCCCTGGCGCCCGAGCGGTACACCAGGCGGTCGGGTTCCACGGCGCCGATGGCCGTTACGCTGATGATGAGCCCCCGGGGCGAGGAGGTCGTATCGCCGCCCACCAGATCGACGCCGTAGTGCCGGCAGGCGGTGCGGATGCCGTCGTAGAGTTCGTCGAGGGCTTCCACCGAAAATCGGTTGCTGAGCGCGATGGAGACGGTGATCTGGCGCGGGATGGCGTTCATCGCGCAGATGTCGGAGAGATTGACCACCACGGATTTGTAACCCAGGTGTTTGAGTGGCGTGTAGGCCAGGTCGAAATGGATGCCTTCGACGAGCATATCGGTGCTTACCACGGTGGCCAGGGGGCCATTGAGCACCACGGCCGCGTCGTCGCCCACGCCGCGCAGGGTAGAGGGCTGGCGCAGGGGAAAATCGCGTGTGAGGTGTTCAATAAGGCCGAATTCGCCGAATTCGTTGACGTCGGTGCGGGTCATTTTTTGGATGGAAAAATTGAAATAAATTTTAGGCTGAGGGAGCCCAAATCTTTGAATAAACAGGGCCGGGTATTTGTTTTGTGTTCAAATGCGCTGTAAAAGTACAACCTTGAAGTGCCGAAAGTGATCGTTTGCCGTCGAAAGTGCCGGCCGGATGGATTAACGGTTCGGATGTCCGGCAAAGTCCAATGGCGACTCATCACTACGATCGGCAATTTGTATCACCATTATCCTGCACCAAAAACAATGAAAATCTCCTTTATTCTGTTCGCCCTGACGGGTATTGCACTTGTCGCCTGCCATCAATCCGGAAAAGAAAACCTCGGCCCGACGCAAAATTTGACCAAATACCATACCTGGGAAGAAGTACAAAACGCCGCACGACAATATGGCTTAGAATCAGTCATATTGGAAAAAAACAACAGCGGGCTCATGTACCTTCCCGACTCAGCGCTGCATGCTTTTCTGCAGCAGGAAAAAAAGGCTCGCGATGGAAAGGCGGAAGTTGATTTGTTTTTACAAAGAACGAAGGAGGTGCACAGTTTTGATGATTATCTCCTGTTACTCAATTCATTGCCTTATATGAAAAGCAGTGAAGTAGAAAGCCAGGGCGGAGAAGCCGCGTTTCAACAATGGGTGGAAGAACAGCGGAAAATCAACTGGCATATCTATCGAACCGACGATGGCGCCTTGACCTGGGTGCGCCCCGAAGACGATCACGGTACAGAGCAAGGGGAACGCCTGGATCGAAATAAATAATCCTCGGGCGCAAATCAATCCTGCCGGCTGCCCAATTGTTCCAGTCGCTTCTCCAGTTCCCGCACTTTCTTTTGCAATTCCGGCAATTGTTTGAACACCACGTAAGCCCGCACGTAGTCGTTGTACGGAATGGCCGGCGAGCCGAACAGCGCCTGTCCCGGCGTTTTGATCGAGGAGCCCACACCGCTTTGCGCCTGCAACTGGGTGCCGTCGGCGATGTGCAGGTGGCCGGCGAGGCCTACCTGGCCGCCCAGCACCACGTTTTCTCCTACTTTGGTGCTGCCGGCGATACCCACCTGGGCAGCCATGACGGTATTGCGGCCTACTTCCACGTTGTGGGCGATGTGTACGAGGTTGTCGATTTTGGCGCCTGCCCGGATCACGGTGCTGCCGATGGCCGCGCGGTCGATGCAGGTATTGGCGCCGATTTCCACGTCGTTTTCCAGTACGACGTTGCCCACCTGCGGTACTTTTTTCCAGCTGCGGTCGGGCTGCGGCGCAAAACCGAAACCATCGGCGCCGATCACGGCATTGGCGTGTAGTACGCAGTTGTCGCCGATGACGCACTCGTGGTGAATTTTTGCCCCCGGGAAAATCCGGCAATTGCGACCGATCCGGGTATTTTTCCCGATGAACACCTGCGCCCCGATCACGCAGCCTTCCCCGATGTCGACACCCGCTTCCACCACGGCAAAATCACCGATGGAGACGCCGGCGCCGAGCGTAGCCGAAGCATCGACGGCTGCCCGGTCCGATACGGCGCCCGAGCCGCTGTTTTGCGCCGCCTGAAACTGGCTGAGCAAAAAGGCCAGACTGCCGCGCACATCGGCTACCCGCAGTAGTGTGGGTTTGACGGGTTTGCTGGGCTGAAATTCCTTGTTGACCAATAAAACAGAAGCCTGGGTGGTGTACACCTGGGCTTCGTATTTGGGGTTGTCGAAAAAACTGAAATCGCCTTCACCCGCTTCTTCGATGCGGGCCGGACGGCTGACGGTGGCTTGCGGGTCGCCTTCAATGGTGGCGTTGAGCAGCTGGGCAAGTTCGGCGGCTGTGATCTTCATGCCGTAAAGGTAGCCAGCAAATGCTTCGGGTTGCCTGTTACAGGTCAATTTCCAACAGCACCGGGCAGTGGTCGGAATGCACGACCTCGTTCAGTTGGCGGGCGCTGACGATATGCGGCGCCAGATTGTCGGTTACCGACTGGTAATCGATGCGCCAGCCTTTGTTTTTGCCGCGCGATCCGGCGCGGAAACTCCACCAGCTGTATTCCACTTTTTCGGGGTTGGCATAGCGAAACGCGTCTATAAAACCGCTTTCAAACCATTTGCTCATCCAGTCGCGCTCTTCGGGCAGGAACCCGCTGCTTTTTTTGTTCCCCTTCGGGTCGTGAATGTCGATCTCCTGGTGCGCGATATTGTAGTCGCCGACAATGATGAGCCGCGGGCGCTCTCTTTTTAACTCGCCTGCCCAGGCAAAAAAGTCGTCGAGAAACTGCATTTTGAAACTTTGCCGCACATCGCCCGTGGTACCCGAGGGGAAGTAGCAATTGAGCAGGGTCCAGTCGCCAAAATCGGTGCGCAGGATGCGTCCTTCCCGGTCGTAGGGTTCCATGCCACAGCCTGCGACCACGCCGTCGGGTTGTATTTTGCTGAATGTTGCCACTCCGCTGTACCCTTTTTTCTCCGCCGAATGCCAGTGGTGCACATAGCCGAGGGCTTCCAGTTCGAGCATTGGCACGTCCTGGGACTGGGCCTTGGTTTCCTGCAGGCACACGATATCCGGTTTTTCGGCGGCCAGCCACTCGATAAAACCCTTGGAAATGGCAGATCGTATGCCGTTGACGTTGTAGGAGATGATGCGGAGCATGGCAAAATGTTTAGCCTGCAAATCAAAAGCGAGTTCTGCAATTGTAAAAAGAAAGTTCAGCAGGGCATGACATTT
>JADZFP010000368.1 GCA_020849825.1 Saprospiraceae bacterium | reverse complement strand
GTTGTAGTTGTTCTGGTTTTTGCCTTTGTAAACCAGGTAGTAAAGGGAGTCGTCGTAGTGAAAATAAAAGCCGTCGTCGCCCGGTATACCGGGTTGCGGCCAAAGGACGTAGTGATACCGTTTGGGCAGCACGGCCGTGCCTTCGGGCGAGCGCCAGTTGTAGAAATTGGTATCGAGGTCGGCATTGGCCAGTTCGAGCAGGCGGCGGAAATAGGCCCGGGCGGAGTCGGGCTGGAAGTTCCGGCTGCTGTCGCGGCTGTTCATGATGTGAAAATTGACGCGCAGGTAGCGCACCGGCAGGTCTTCGGGATGCGCGGGGTCGGGCAGATGGTTTTGCCACGCATTGCAGGAGCCGCGGCGGGCGAGTTCGCCGGATTCAGTGACGGGAGCATCTTCGGGAAAAAAAGGCCAGCTGCGCACACGGTTGGTTTTGCAGCTCAACAATGCCAGACTCAGTCCGAGCAGCCAGACAATCTGCCGCATAACTCAGGGTTGGGTGGCGCCAAATGCACTTTGCCATGCCTGTATGCCCCCGATGACGTTGCGCACGTGGTTGAAACCGTTGGATTGCAGGAACTGCTGGGCCATGCCGCTGCGGCCGCCCGATTTGCAATGCACGACGATTTCGCGGTCTTTGTACTCGTCGAGTTCCCACATGCGGTTGACCAATTCGCCCAGCGGCATGAGGGTGGCGCCGATGTTGAATTCTTCGTATTCCCAGGGCTCGCGCACGTCGAGGAACAGGAATTTTTCGCCGGACTGGATTTTTTGCTTGAGTTCTTGAACGGTGAGATCCATGGATAATATTCGGTTAGGCTGGTTTATTCCGGGCATTGAGCCGGTTTTTCCTGTGTGAGGTACAAATCGATCTGTTCGCCGACCCGCATGGTTTCATTCGGGTTGAAAGCGGGGGTTTGCCGCCAGACCCACGCGGAATTAGGATCAACGACGGAAGCATCCTTGATGACGGAACCTACGCTGAGGTTGCTGGTCTGGATCAGGAATTTGGCCGCGTCGTAGGTTTGGCACACGCAATCAGGGATGTTGACGGTGAGCGTCACTTGTTCACTCACGACAAAATCGAGCGTAGCGCCCATTTCTACCTTGTAACCGCGCCCGATCTGGTCGGTGATCGTATCGCCTCGATAAATAACCGATACGATCGTATTCGGTTCAAGCCTGGGATCGGCCACACGGGCCGCGATGCGCGGTTTGAGGCCCATACGGGTCAGCTTGCGGCTGTACAGATCGTAGTCGTCGCCGCCGGCCAGGTCGGGCAGTTTGATGATGTCAGGGTTGTTTTTGGCAACGGTAAAATAGATGGTCCGGCCTTCCTTCACGAGGCTTTCCGCTTTGGGGGTTTGGGCCAGCACTTCGCCAGGCGCTTTGCCTGCCATATAAATTGAGTCGCTGATGGCTACCGAAAAATTGCGCGAACGGGCCTTGCGTGCGGCGTCGCGGAGGTTCATGCCGACATAACTGGGCACCTGAACGCTTTCTCCGTGGTTGGTATAACATTTCAACCACCAGAAGGTCATCATGAACAAACTGCCGACCAGCACAAAGATGCCCAGACAGTTTTTCAGCACAAAGGGCGCCGTGAAAAAGCAATAAATCTCAACGGCCAATCGCCGGATTTTGGACCACATGGTTCGGACTCGGGTACAGGGATGAGGATATGCGCCGCAAGGTAAGCCCTTCGGGCAATATTCTGTATTGTCCACTCAAATCCTGCGGGCATAGTCCCTGCAAAAAATGTGTTCCTTTGCTGCGCTAAAAAATTGGTCACGCATGAACTACGACAATCCTCGACTGATCCTCGACTCTTCCAATCCGCCCGAGCCCGGCGGCATCACCTGGCGCAGCCCGAGCAATATCGCAATTATCAAATACTGGGGCAAATACGGGGTGCAATTGCCTCAAAACCCTTCTTTGAGCCTGACGCTGGCAGCGGCTTGCACCGATACGCGCCTTGAATACGAGATGCGGGAAAACACCGGCGGCATCGAACTGGACTTCTTTTTCCATCAGCAACCCAACGAGGCTTTTGCAGCCAAGATCAAAACCTACCTGGAGTCGCTCGTTCCGGTATTTCCTTTTCTGGAACAACTGAAATTCACGATCTATTCCGGCAATTCCTTCCCGCATTCGGCCGGCATCGCTTCCTCGGCCTCGGCCATGTCGGCCCTGGCCCTGGCGCTTTGTTCGCTCGAAGACCTTTTATTCGGCACCCTGAAAGAGCCGGAGGCGTTTGACCGGAAAGCCTCCTGGCTGGCCCGCCTGGGCAGCGGCAGCGCCTGCCGCTCTATTTTTCCACACGCGGCGGTATGGGGCGAGTCGCGGTTCGTGCCCGGTTCGTCCAATGAGTTTGCCGTGCCCGTCGGCGATCGGCTGCACGAGTTGTTCAAGGATTTTCACGACGATATCCTGATCGTCAGCGCCGATGAAAAAGCCGTATCGAGCCGCGACGGACATGCGCTCATGGAAGCCAATCCTTACGCTGCCACGCGTTACGAACAGGCGCGTACCCGCATGGGCACCCTGCTCGATGCCATGCAGGCCGGCGATCTGGAAACCTTCGGTAAAATCGCGGAAGACGAGGCGCTAACGCTGCACGCCCTGATGATGTGCAGCAATCCGTCGTACATCCTGATGCAGCCGGGCACGCTGGCCATCATCGACCGTGTGCGGGCCTGGCGCGCCGAAACCGGCCATCCGGTGTATTTCACGCTCGATGCCGGCCCCAACGTGCACCTGCTGTACCCCGGCGAAATCGTGGCTGAAGTGCGGGGCTTTATCGAGGAGGAACTGACGGAGTTTTGCGAAAACGGGCATTACCTCCAGGACTGGGTGGGAGAAGGCCCGGAAGAACTCTGATGATGGTCAGACGGCGGCGGCTACCCGCTGCACAGCAGCCTGATGACGGCGCATGCGGCGGCTGGGTGCTTCCTGGCGGTCGCTTTTGTCGG
>JADZFP010000367.1 GCA_020849825.1 Saprospiraceae bacterium | reverse complement strand
TTTTTTCACGCCAAGGACGCAAAGGTGCAAAGTGCGCAAAGGGGATTCGGGGGTATTCAGCGGCGTTTTTTTTTAAAAATTTCACGCAGAGGCACAGAGACACAGAGGGTGTGACTTCGCGGGCTTTGCGGGACTATTTTTTTTCACGCCAAGGACGCAAAGTGCGCAAAGGGAGGTGCAAGGGCATTCTGCGGCTTTGCGTGAAATTTCACACTCAATTCCCCACCTGCACCGTCCGGCTGCCCCTGCCCCGCCGGTCGAAGGCGCGGAGTTTGACTTTGCCGACCGCCTTGAACGGCGCGTTGTACACTGTGCTGTTCGCGGTGGGTTCCGTGCCGTCGGTGGTATAGCGCAGTGTCAGGCCGGGAAACTGGATATTGGCGTACACCATACCGTCTTTCAGTACCGCACCCGGCGTGGGAATTCGGTAGTTGAAACCGCCCGAGAGATAGTCGAGGCGGGGCAGTTCCACCTGGCCTACGCGGTGTGCAAAGCCCGTCCACGACGCCCGATATTGCTGGTCCAGTTGCGCGGCGTCGCTGGCCGATTCCCAGTCGGGCGCGGGCGCCCAGGCGCGTTCGGCCAGGCCGAGCATTTTGGGCAGCACCATGTATTCCAGGTCTTCCGGGCCGGTCAGGGTTTCGGACCAGATGAGGCCCTGGATGCCCAGGATATTTCCTTTGCCGTAATCGGTGAGCCGGTCTTTGCCCGCGAACAGGCCGGGCGTGACGGCGTTGCCCATGCGGTCGGTTTTGGTCGTTTTGAAATAGTCGAAGGGCGCGAAGGAAAACGCCTGGTCGGTGTCGGTATAGGCTCCCCAGTAATAGCCAGGCTCCTCGAAATGTTTCTGGTAAGCCATATCGAAATACAGGTTGCTGACCGGACCGAGCACCACCTTGTAGCCGGCATTGGCCATGCGGTACGCCAGGTCTTCGGCGCCCCAGCCGATCACGTTGTTCCAGACGTACATGCGGAAACCTTTGCCCGTAAAATCGGGATTGGGGATGTACTTCGCCTCGCCGTCGAGTTGCGTTTTACGCAGGCCCGCTTCTTCCCAACCCGAAACCGCCAGGCCTTTTGCCGCCATCATGCCGTCGAGTTTTGTCCAGAAAAAATACCAGAGCTCGTCGGTCGAGTTCATTTGTTGCTCCTTCATCAACTGGCGGCAGACCGGGGATTTTTCCCAGACGCCGCCCGGCACTTCGTCGCCCCCCAGGTGAATGGTTTCAATCGGCGCATTGGCGGCGCGGTACATCGCCAGCAGTTCGTCCGTTACTTTGTCAATAAAAGCGAAAGTGGAAGGCAGCGCGACGCACACGACGTTGTCGTTGTACCATTGCACAGAGCGGTAGGTGGAGCGGTCTTCGGGGTCGCGCAACAAATAACGCCGGGCTTCGTCGGGGCGCCCTTCCGCCATAAGCCGTTCGTAACGGGCGTCCATCGACTTGATGGCGGCGCGGGCATGGCCCGGCAGCTCGATTTCGGGGATTACCCGGATATGCCTGGCTGCCGCGTATTCGAGGATTTCGATAAAATCCTGACGTGTATAGTAGCCGGAGCCGCTCGACTGGCCGGCTACGGGCCCCGAGCCGTAGGAAGGGTGTAAAAATTCATTTTCCTTCAATGTGTGTCCCCGCCGGGCGCCCACCCGGGTGAGTTCGGGCAAGCCGGGGATTTCGATGCGCCAGCCCTCGTCGTCGCTAAAATGGAAATGCAGGACGTTGAGTTTGTACATCGCCATGGCGTCCAGCATTTTCAGGATTTCTGCTTTCGGCTGAAAATTGCGCGCCACGTCGATGTGCATGCCCCGGTATGCAAAGCGGGGCTGGTCAATCATTTCCAGGCAAGGCAGGCGCTGTTCGGCGATCGACTGCTGCAAGGCCTCCGGGTCGAACAGGGAGGCCAGCGATTGCATGCCGTAGAAAGCCCCGGCCGGCGAATACGACATGATTTCGATGCCCCGTTCGTTGGTAATACTCAGCGTATACGCTTCGTCGGGCAGCGGTTCGTTGGATTTCCTGACCACAAGCGCCACCCCGCTCGCGGGCGGGTTTTCCACGATATTGATACCGCCCAGCCAGTAGCGCCAGTTGTCGTACAGCCACTGGGCTTCCTTTGCGAAAGCCGGATCGATCCACACGGGCGTGTTTTGATTCACCGAAATACCGCCCGGCAGCAGGCCCCATTTCAGCGGCGTGGGGAATACCGGACAGATGTTGTCGCGATCGGGCTGACCGACAGCCTTGTTTTGTTCGTAAACGTCGGCTGGGGTGACCGGCAGTTTTTTATCGTCGGGGGAGCGCTGCAGTTTGCGGGCATCGGCCGGGGCTTTGATGGCCGGCGCGGGCATCGGGTAACCGGTGTCGGGCTCGCGGTCGAACACCACGTAAAAGCCGTTCGGGGCGTCGGTGCGGTGCACCAGCCAGTCGGTACTGACCCAGTCGAGGCGCCAGGATTTCCCGGGCGCGATACCGCCGAATTTGTCGGTCGGGCGCAGACGGAACCAGTCGCCGCTGATCTGTTTCACTTCGTAGCCGGTGGCCACGAGCGGGTCGTTCAGCAGGGAGCGGCCGAAGTTGAAATAGATCGACCAGCCCGAGGCCGGCACGGGTGTTTTGCCCTCGTTGGTGAGGGTCAGGCGCGACAGGCTCTGCGATTTGCCCTGGTGTTGGTTTTCGATCAGTTCCCATTCCAGCCGTATCTGGTCGGGTTGAAAAGCGAGGTCGGACTGCGCCTGAAGCGAGCAGGTGAACAGCGCGAAAAGAAGCAGGAAAAGGGAACGTATACGCATGGTGAAAGTAATTCGGGTCAAAGTTTGGAAAAATGCAAGCGATCGAAACATGATTGAAAAGGCGCGCAAAAATTTGGTCAAAATTCCACATTACCTACTTTTACGCAACAGATTTCTATCCATTAAAAACAAAATCTCCGATTATGCGCACCATTCAAAGCTGGCTGTCCGAATACGGCGAAAGCCACCAGAACCCGACCAACAAACTCGTACACTGGATTTGTGTGCCGGTGATCTTTTTCTGCGTCACCGGGCTGTTGTACAGCGTCAAACTGGGCGTCGAGCTGGCGCCGGGTCTGCCGCTCAACCTGGCGATGATTGTGCTGGTCGCCGTGTTGGTGTACTACCTGCGGCTCTCCCCCACCCTGGCCCTGGGCATGGCCGCGTTCAGCGCCGTTTGCCTTTGGGTGTGCCGTATGGTCGAGCAAAGCGGCACTCCGCTCTGGCTCGTGAGTGTGGTGTTGTTTGTGGCGGCCTGGATCGGGCAGTTCTGGGGGCACCACGTGGAAGGCAAAAAGCCCTCATTTCTCAAAGACCTGCAGTTTTTGATGATCGGTCCGGCCTGGCTGATGAGTTTTGTGTATGGGCGCTTGGGCATACGTATTTAACCCATAAAAAAGAAACCACAATGAAAAACTATACCTTCTGGCTAAAAGCGGCCAGTGTGCTGCTCCTGCTCACGGCCTGTATCCACAGCCTCAGTTTTTTCAACGATCCTGCGCCGGCCAACGACACGGAAAAGCAGTTGATCGATCTGATGAACAACTATAAAATGGCACTCGGCGCGGGTTTTGAGCCGACCATGACCGATCTGTTCAACGCCATGAGCGCGTGTTTTTCGCTGCTGTATCTGTTTGGCGGCCTGCTCAATTTGTACCTGTTGCGCAAAAAGGCCGGCGCTGATTTGCTGTTGGGGGTGATCAAAATTGAAACCCTTGTTTACGGCACAACATTCCTTGTGTTTTTATGCCTTACGTTTTTGCCGCCGATTGTGCTGGCCGGGCTGGTCGTGGCGTGTCTGGCGATGGCGTGGTGGCGGGTTTGAGGGTCAGTGAAAATAAAATAGATGCACAAAGGCACACTTCGGCATATCGGGTAGAGAGGTGCTATCCCTATGACCGCTTCACTCCATCCCGCCGACCCGCCTGGTCCACTTCAGATCACAGAAAGACGCTAAGCATACACATGAAAGACAATCCTGTAAAAGTTATCGTAGTTATTGGCGCTGGTTCTATCGGGCTAGCCATTGCAAGGCGAGTAGGAGCAGGCAAACACATCCTGGTTGCAGACCTTCGCCAGGAAAATGCTGACGTTGCTGCAAAAGTTTTAAGTGAAGCAGGATTTGAGGCAAGCACCGCTGTTGTGGATATTTGCTCGAGAAAGTCGGTTTCATCTCTCGTAAATGCAGCTACTTCTATTGGCGGCATACAAGGGCTAATTCATGCCGCGGGCGTATCCCCTTCGCAAGCATCGCCAGAAATCATCCTCAAAGTTGACTTGTACGGCACTGCACTGGTGCTCGAATTGTTTGGGAACGTAATGGAGGAAGGCGGCTCAGGAGTTGTTATCGCTTCGCAATCAGGACATCGCTTAGGCCCTTTATCCATCGAAGAGAATAAAGCGCTTGCAACGACACCGACCGAGCAATTACTGGATCTCGATTTTCTTCGTCCGGACAAATTGAAAGACAGCCTTCACGCCTATCAACTCTCCAAAAGAGGCAATGCACTACGCGTCATGGCCGAAGCCGTTAGCTGGGGAAAACGCGGAGCGAGGGTCAATACCATTAGCCCGGGAATCATCATTACACCGCTCGCCAAAGATGAGTTAAACGGGCCACGTGGAGAAGGGTACAGACGAATGATCAACCTGAGCACAGCAGGGCGGGCAGGAACGCCTGATGAAGTGGCCAATGTTGCGTCTCTGTTAATGGGACAAGAAGGAGCGTTTATTACTGGCAGCGATTTTTTAATGGACGGCGGCGTGACAGCATCGTATTGGTATGGAGAACTTGGTGCAAATCAATAGACCTTTTTTGACATAATAAATTGATAGTCAATACTATTTATTTAAGACCCTAATGGGCTTATAATTGCACAGGAATTCGCAATGAACGGCAATGGAAAGCCCTTGTCCTCATCGCCAGGGTGTTTTCAGATTTTTGTGTCAGAGTCGATAGTTTTTTTCATGGGCATGGCACTCTTAACAGTCTCAAACATTCCTGAACAATCCTAATCAACACCCAATGAAACTCACAATCTACCTATTGATCTTCCTGATTTTGGCAGGTTGCGGCCCCTCTCACCCGACGCAGCAAGCTGCCCCTGCTCCCGACACCACATCAACAGCCGGCACCGTCGAAAACCGGCGCCAACTGTCAGAGCCGATCTCCGCCGACTTCAACGGAGACGGCACTTTGGACCAGGCATTTTATAAAAAAGAAAACGAAACTTCGGGCATTATTATCCATCATGGAGCGACCGACGAGGCCATTCGTATTGGTTTTGGACAACCCTTCGCGCACCTGACAGAATTCAACTGGGTCGACTATTGGGAACTTGTCGAAGACAGTATTGCCTACGAGACCACGTTCACCCCCGGCGGCGATGTACTGGGGAGCAAAGAAGTCAAACTTCAACATCCGTCCATCTTTGTGGGCGCAAAGGAGGTGGGCGGCGGCCTGATCACATTCAGAAACGGGAAATACGAGTGGGTTCACCAGGCGGATTGACGAACCCGGCCGCCACACATACAAAAAAAGGCGGCCCGTTTCCGAGCCGCCCCCATACAACAGCGTAGTCTTGAATACAATCAGGCCAGATCGAAACGATCCAGGTTCATTACTTTATTCCAGGCGGCTACGAAATCCCGGACGAATTTGTCCTGGCCATCCGAGCAGGCGTACACTTCGACCAGCGCGCGCAGTTCTGTGTTCGAGCCGAAGATGAGGTCGGCGCGGGTGGCCGTCCATCGGAGTTCTCCTGTGGCGCGGTTGCGTCCTTCGAATACGTCGTTAGA
>JADZFP010000366.1 GCA_020849825.1 Saprospiraceae bacterium | reverse complement strand
GTTTTTGGTATTTTCAAAAGTCAGCGACACCTGGGCCATCTGAGCCTCTTTGCGTTTTTTGGTGCCGTTGAAGATCACCGAGGCCATTTTATCGAGACGCAACTGCCCGGTTTTTTGTTCGCCCAGAACCCAGCGGACGGCGTCGACCACATTACTTTTGCCCGAGCCATTGGGGCCCACGACGCCCGTGACGTCGTCGTTGAAATGCAGCACCGTTTCGTTGGCAAAGCTTTTGAAGCCTTTGAGTTCCAAGGTTTTAAGTCGCATACTCCTCTATTTTTCAGCGGAAAACGGGCGAAAGTAGGAAAATACGCCCAATTAGCCTGCCGTTTTCATCTGCTGCAAACGAATTCGTTCGGGACAAGTGTACACATTAAATCGCTCCCCGCGCAGAAAACCGATCAGGGTCAGGCCGCCCGAAGCGGCCAGTTCAACCGACAAACTCGAAGGGGCGCCCACGGCCGCCAGTAGGGGAATACCGGCCATGGTGGCTTTCTGGACCAGTTCGAATCCCGCTCTGCCACTCACCATCAGCAGCGAATCCTTGAAAGGGGGCGTCATGCCGTGCTGAAAAGCGGCGCCGATAACTTTGTCGACCGCGTTGTGCCGCCCGATATCTTCCCTAAGCAACAACAAACCGCCATCGGTTTGGAAAAGCCCCGCTGCGTGCAATCCGCCGGTGAGTTCGAAGGTCGCCTGGGCATCCCGGAGCAGGCCCGGCAATTGGTAGAGGGTGGATGGCTCGATTTGGGGGTGTCCTGGAGTGGGGTAGTGGCAGGTGACGGTATGCACGGCGTCGAGCGAAGCTTTGCCGCATACGCCACAACTCGAAGAAGTGAACAAATGCCGGGTCAGTCGGTCGGCATCGACGGCGAGTTCGGGGGCGAGTTCGGCAATCAGGGTGTTTTCGTCCAGTTGCTTGATGTTCAATACTTGCGAGGGCTGTGCAATAATGCCTTCTGTAAATAAAAAGCCCAGGGCCAGTTCTTCGTCGTCGCCAGGCGTGCGCATGGTAACGGCCAGCGACAGGCGTCGGCGCATGTTGCCGGGGCCATAAGCGATACGTATTTCCAGCGGCTCTTCCAGCGCGAGCAGGTCTTCCCGCATCTGGGCGCCGGCAGGGGTGACGGTTTGCATCGACAAACGTTGGGTTTTCATGCGCTGTGTTTTTCTTTGGCCCAAAATTGCACCGACCGCGCAAGAGTACCAAGGTCAATCTCAACTGTCTTTGTATGGCATTGCCCAATCTGGAACGACAATTCAAACAAGGGGTGCGCTGGTCGATGATCGGTTCGGTAGGGGGCACCTTGTTCCAGTTTTTGCAAATGCTGGTATTTGCCCGGCTGGCAGGCCCCGAAGACGCCGGCGATTATGCGCTTGCCGCGACCTTCATCGGCGTACTGACGCCCATGGCCGAAGCCGGGTTGAGCCAGGCAGTGGTATCTTCCAGAACCTTGAACTCCAGGCAGTTTGGCGCGTTGTTTCGGATCAATTTCGGCATTTGTCTGGCAGCGATAGCCGGTTTGTTTTTAACAGGCAGCAGTATTGCTGCCTGGTACGAACGGCCTGCATTGGCCGGGTTGTTGCCTTTGATGGGGATGGCACTGCTTTTTACGCCGCTGGGCGCGCAATACGGCGCGCTTTTGTCGCGTGAAATGCGATTCGACGATGCGGCAAAAATTCAGGTCGGATCGGGAGGGGCCGGCTTCCTGCTGGTCGCATTTTTGGCCTGGAATGGCTGGGGCCCCTGGGCGATGGCCTGGGGCTTCGTCGTCAGAAGTGCGCTGGCTTCCCTGGGATGCTGGTGGGTTGCGCGCGATGTTTTTTCTTTATCATGGAAGGAAACTAGTTCGTGGAAAGAACTGCGCCCATTGCTGCGCTTCGGCCTGTTTGACCTCTCGGCGCGCTGGGCCGATTTTCTGGCCAACTGGCTGGACAAACTCATCGTAGGCAAATGGCTGGGGGCGGCCACGCTGGGCTTTTACAACCTGGCATTTACCATCGGCACCATCCCGACTGCAAGAATCGGATACGTGGTTACCCGCGTTTCCTTTCCATTGTTTGCCAAAGCCGGCGACAATATGGATCTCAGGGAACAGATTTTTCAAAAAACAACCCGCAACGTCGTACTGATACTTTATCCGGCTTATCTGACGATGTTCCTCTTTGCGGAAGAATTGATCCGCTTGTTGTACGGAGCGAACTGGCAGCCGGCGGTTCCGCTTTTGCAGGCTTTTGGCGCGGCAGGGTTGATCAGAACGCTGGCAGCCGGTTTTCCCCAGTTGACGCGAGGAATTGGCAAGCCACAATGGGCGCTGCTCTGGCTGCTGCTCTGGGCCGCGGCTGCCAACGCCGTACTGGCCGTGTGCCTTTGGATCAATCCCGCGCCTGAAACGGCAGCATGGAGCAGGGTGGGGGCAAAACTGTTGCTTGAAATTCCCCTGTTGGCATGGCTGGCTCAGCGCTGTGGGGTTTCCTTCGGTGGTTTGTTGCAACACGCTTGGCGATACCTGATTTGGCTGTCGCCCCTTTCCCTGGCCGTGTATGTTGCAGGCGAATGGTTGACGGATTTCTGGCAGGGGCTTTTTGTCAAAACCCTGATATGGGCGGCCGGCCTGTCCTGGGCATTGTGGAGGGGCCCGTTAAGAAATGTCAAGCGAATGAATTAAAGCCTGAATTTCACTTTCCAGACAGCGGGTTCTTGGTGGGCGCGCCGCTCATTGGCAACCAGCCAGGCAGATCCATTCCAGTGTGTAACCGACTCGAACTGCCTGGCAATCATACATTTGGGCAGTTTTTTTTGCTGTTTTTTTCCGGTGAAAAAATTACTCCCCCGAAAATTGCTGAAAAAGATCAGGTCCGCTTTGGTATGCGGGAAAATGCCCCATTTTTTCCGAACGATGTAGGAGGTGAATATCAATGTTTGGCCATCTGGGCTCATGGCTGCGCCGGTAACCACCCGGTCGTCGATGACAATACTGTCGCGCAGTTCGGCGACGGTTTCTTTGCTTTGATCTGCCTGGTCGAAAAGAAAGGCAGGGAGCACATATTGTTTGCAGACAAAATTTCCTTTAAAACTGTTTTTGGAAAAAATGTGCAGGCTGTCGCGGTACCACACCATGGCTTCGCAATTGAAATTCCAGTCTTTTTCAGCGGCGGGCGGAAATGCCTGCTGGTCAGGATACCGAAACAGCAAAGAATCGATTTTGCTGCTGACCGGATCGTAACGGTAAATGCGCAGATTGCGACGGCCGTTGCGGTTGTTGCCAAAATCGCCGATATATAGGCGGCCCTGCGGATCGTGGGTCAGGTCTTCCCAGTCGCGGTTGGTCAGCGGCAGGCGGCGGGTTTCGCGCAGTTTCCCCTCAATTGGATCAAAACGGAATAATTCCGGCGGATTCCGGCTGTCGTTGAGCAGCCACAGATCGCCGTTTGGGCACAACGTCATACCCGAAACCTCGCGTATCGATTCGGGAAGAATGGATCGCCGGGGAGGTTTTGACTGGGCGGAAACGTGGAATTGATGCAGGAATAAGGTCAGGAAAAAAACAAAGGACAAGCGCATTTACAGAGAGTCGTCGATCAGTCAAAAATGAAATGGAGATTGAAAAATGCCTTACTGGGCACTCCTCAATCTCCATTTATCAGTAATAAGATAGATTATTGCTTCACCACGCGAGCCGTCCAGACTGCGCCTTCTTTCACAAACTGTACGAAATAGGTTCCGGCAGCCAGTTTGCCCAGGTCGAGGCGGCTGGTTTGTTCCGGATTATTCTGGCTGAACAGCAGTTGGCCTGTGGTCGAAAACAGTTGAATGCGATCAAAACGAATATCCGTCTGAATCTGCACAAAATCGCCGGCCGGGTTGGGCGACAGTTTAACCTGTGCGCTGAAATCCGCGTTTTTCACGCCCACCAGCGGAAGCAGGTCGGCGGTGTAGCGCGGGGCGATCTGGTAACCGCTGGTGTAGGGGTTGTTGCTGTCGAACTGACCGCCGATACCGATCAGGTCGAAGGGGCCCGTGGGCGCGGGTTCGTTGAAGAGGGTCACATCGTTGTCGACCCGAATCAATACCGTGTCGAGCGGGTGGTCGTCGGAGACTGCGCGGGCGCTGAAGCCCGGGCCTACGCCATTGGTCCATTCTGCCGCGTCGACGAGGTGCAGGTTGCCGATTTTAATCAAACGCGATTCGGTTGCTTCGGAAGGCGCAACAACGGTTTCCGGCTGGGCCAGCGGGGCATTTTGCGATTGCACGGAGATATTGATCGGCGAGATTTGAATCAGGCCATTGAATTGACCGATGACGCCGTTGATGGCAATCACATCGCCTTCGGTTACGGTATAGCCAAAAGACTGTTGAGGGCTGAACACGTTGATTCCGGCGGTATTGTCATCGTCGATCAGTGTAAACTGAATGCCGGACAGGGAAGCCCGCGTATTGACACCGTACACGGTGCCAACCAGTTGACAGCTGACGTTGAGCGAATCGGCCACGCCATCGGCATTTTCGTTGCTGATGGCAGCGATCGACAGCGGCGTGAAACATTGTACATTGAGGGAAACCAGCGCGGTATCGCAGCCCCCTGCATCGCAGATTTGGTAGACGAAAGCATCCGGCCCGCAGAAACCCGCGTTGGGGGTGTAGGATACCGTGTTGTCGGGATTGACCAGAGCCGTACCGTTAGCGGGGTTGCCGGTAATCATCATGCTCAGGATCGGAGGGCTGGGCACAACGTCGTTGCCGGTCACAACCAGGAATGAGGTAGCGCCCTGCGGTACGAAGAAGTTGTCCGGTTTGGCGTTGATGGCGCTGCTGCAATTGGATGCAGCGCCCGGGTTGGCCAGGATTTCCTTGCCATTGATCGTAACGCCGGTGGAGGTGCTGGCATCCTGCCAACTGGAGGCCAGGGCATTGTCGGCATTGACGTCGCACAGCACCAGAGACGCGCCGTTGCCATTAGCGCCGATGGGCCAGGGGGCTGCGTTCATGTAGTCGACGTAGTCGATCACGTTGCCCGCGGCGTCGCGCAGTTCGATGTCTTCACCCGGGTTGTTGGTCAGGGCGCCGTTGATGACCCAGATGCCGTAGGGTTGAAATCCGAAGACGCTCTCGAAGGCCGAGGCGGATTTGGCAATGACGATATAGCTGTTGGGGTTGATCGTGCTGCTGGCTGGGAAGACGAATTCGAAACCCTGGGTAAAATTCCAGCCCGAAACGTCGAGCGGCGAGTTGGATTTGTTGAAAAGTTCGACGTACTCCAGGGAGTCGGTGCCGCTTTCCGGCGGGTTGTACATGATCTCCGTAATCACGACCTGGGCCGATGCGGAGGCCAGGAAAGATCCCAGGAAAAGGAGGGTCCAAAGTGTTTTTTTCATGCTTGTTCGGTTGTGCTGGTAAGCCATTAAATAAAAATTACAGGCCCAAAAGTAGGGAATTTCTGCCGCCAGCCGGTGTATTAATCTACCCAAACTTAACTGGAAATTAATATCCTCTGAGTAATTTCGCCGGAAAATTCGCCGGCTATTTGCAGCCGGAAAAATTCACTAAATCTGCTTTATTGTATGAACAAAATGATTTACTGTCTCCGTTCAACAAAAGCGCTTTTTACCCTTGCGCTGATGTTGATGGGCCTGACGGCTTTTGCCCAGGTGACTACCTCTACCATTTCCGGTACAGTATCCGACACCAAAGGAGAAGCCCTCATCGGCGCAACTGTTGTTGCCGTGCACGTTCCTTCCGGAACCCGCTACGGCACTGCCACCAACGCGGTAGGCCGCTACGTACTGCCAGCGGTTCGCGTGGGCGGTCCATTCACCGTGACGGTCACCTACACGGGCTTCGAGTCCATGTCGCGTGAAAATGTGTACACCAACCTTGGCGTGTCGTCGAGCGTCGATTTCCAACTTCAGGAATCGGGTTTGTCGATGGAAGAAGTTGTTATTTCTGCCAATCGGAACGACATCTTTTCGGACCAACGCACGGGTGCTGCACAGACGTTCAGCAATGCCCAGGTCACTTCCCTCCCGGCTGTTGGCAGCCGCTCGATCAGCAGCATTACCAAGTACAGCCCGCAGGGCAACAGCAACGGTTCGTTTGGCGCACAAGACAGCCGCCTGAACAACTTCACCATCGACGGTTCGGTGTTCAACAATGGCTTCGGTCTGGGTACGGATGCACAAGCTGGCGGCCGAACCGGCTCCACTGCAATTTCGCTCGATGCCATCGAAGAACTGCAGCTGAACGTGGCGCCCTTCGACGTTCGCCAATCCGGTTTTGTCGGTACGGCGATCAACGCCGTTACGCGCAGCGGTACGAACAACTACGAAGGCTCCGCTTATTACAACTGGCGCAACAACAGCGACTTTTTTATCGGCAAGGAAGCAGCCGGTCAGAAAGCTGCTATCGGCGAATTTGACGAGTACGTCGTCGGCGCCCGCTTTGGCGGACCGATTATTCAGAACAAACTGTTCTACTTCGTGAGTGGCGAAATTCAGCGCCGTACCGAACCCGGCACGACCTACGTTGCCGACGGCTCTGCGCTCCCCGGCACGGTTACCCGTGTGAAAAAGAGCGACCTGGACGAATTGCGCCGTTTCCTCAAGGAAAACTACGGCTACGAAACCGGTCCGTACGAAGGCTACAATAATGAAACAACGAGCGACAAGTTCCTCGTCCGCCTCGACTGGAACGTCAACGAACGCAACAAGGTAACGGTTCGCTACACCCACCACAACTCGCTGGCCGATCAGCCGATCTCCAACAGTGCTTCGCTGGGCGCCGGCAACCGCCGCTCCAATCTCGATGCCATGTCGTACCAAAATTCGGGCTACCTGATTGGCGATAACACCCGCTCGATCGTTGGCGAATGGAACGGTACCCTTACCGACAAAATCTCCAATAACCTGATCGTAGGCTACGACTACCAGAACGAAGACCGCAAGTACAAAGGCGAGGTATTCCCGACGATCGATATTCTGCAAAACGGCGCTACCTACATCTCCGCCGGTTTCGATCCGTTTACGCCAGATAATCAACTGGACTACGGCACCTTCCACGCCACCAACAACCTGTCGATCTACCTGAATAAACATACCGTAACCGTGGGCGCCAACTACGAGCGCTACCAGTCGAACAACCTGTTCTTCCCGGGCTCGCACGGCGTGTACATTTTCAGCTCTCTGCAGGATTTCTACAACGCTGCAAACTTCGGCATCGACAATCCGGGCGCCGATACCAGCGACACCAAGATTCGTCGTTTCCAATACCGCTACTCCGGTCTGCCCAACGACGAAAAGCCTCTTCAGGTGCTGAAAGCCAACAAATTCGACCTGTATGCCCAGGATGAAATCCAGATGGGCAAAAACTTTCGCCTGACTGCCGGCGTGCGCGCCAGCCTTATCAGCTTCGAAAACACGGCGCTGACCAACGAATCGCTGCTGAACAACAACGTTTTCTATACCGAAAATGGAGACAGCAGCCTGGTCATCAATACCGGAACCATGCCGGATTCCAAAATTCTGTGGGAACCGCGCCTCGGCTTCAACTGGGATGTCACCGGTAAAAAGACCACCCAGATCCGCGGTGGTACGGGCATTTTCACCGGCCGGCCGCCCTACGTTTGGGTCTCCAACCAGGTGGGCAACAACGGCGTTTTGACCGGTTTCCTCGACGAGAACAAGAGCGGCGGAAGCAACAAATACGGTTTCTACGAAGATCCGTCTCGTTTCAAACCCGCAACGCTGCTGGGTACGGTGGAAATCGCCGCTGCCGATCCGGATTACCGCTTCCCGCAAATCTGGAAATCGAATATCGCTGTCGACCAGAAACTGCCCTTCGGCTTTGTCGGTACTGCGGAATTCCTCTACAACCGCAACATCAACGCGATCAAATACTACAACGCCAACCTGAAACCCAGCAACGCCCAGTTCTCGGGACCCGATCAGCGCGACCGCTGGACCTCCGGCGACCGTCTGTATAGCGGCGTTTCCAGCGCTGTGATCATGACCAATACCAATGAAGGCTACTTCTGGTCGGCAACTGCCAAGCTGGAATACCCGGCCCAGCGCGGCCTCTACGGTATGGCTGCCTATACCTACAGCCAGGCCAAAGACCTGATGAGCGCCGGTTCGATCGCTGCCGGTTCGTGGAACGGCGTAAAAACCGTCAATGGCAACAATGACCTGAGCCTGGCATTTGCCGATCAGGACATGCCGCACCGCGTGGTCGGTCTGTTGGGTTACCGCGTTACCTACGGCAAATCCTTCGATGGCGCTACCCAGTTCTCGCTCGGTTATGTCGGCGAACGCCGCGGCTTCAACCCCGGCCCGGGTATTTTCACTTCCCGTTATTCCTATTCCATTGCACAGGATATGAACGGCGACGGCGTACGCGGCAACGAACTGATGTTTATCCCGGTGAATGCCAGCGATATCACCTTCACCACCCTGACCGTGCGCAACTCGCTCGGCCAGGTGATCGCAACCTTCACGCCGGAACAACAACTAGAGGCCTTTACGGCATACCTTGCTCAGGATGAATACCTGAACAGCAACCGCGGCAAATACGCCGACCGTAATGGCGCCATGTTCCCGATGTTGCACCGCTTCGATCTTTCCGTCATGCAGGAACTCGGCGTAAAAGTGAATGGCAAACGCAATGTGATCCAGGTACGCGCCGACATTCTGAACGTCGCTAACCTGCTCAGCAGCGATTGGGGTGTCAGCAAAGTGCTGGTTACCGATCAGCCGCTGCGCTATGCCTCGACCGACGCCAACGGCGTACCGGCCTTCACGCTGGCTACCCGCACGGTGAACAACCAACCCGAACTGGTCCGCACCTCCTTCATCGACGGCGTTTCCGCTTTCGATGTTTGGGGCTTGCAGATGAGCGTTCGCTACATCTTCAACTAATCCCCGCACGGGGCATTTTGGGAAGCCGTACCGGACGTTTCCGGTACGGCTTCTGTTTTTTGTCGGTTTTGATCGGCGGCTGGACAGGTCTGCCTATTTTCGCAGCGATAAAAATTGTACGTATGCAACGACTGCTTTTCTTGCTCCTCTTTTTTCCCGCATGGCTGCACGGCCAGGGCATGTGGCTCCCTTCTTTGCTCGAAAAAAACAACGAAAAAGACATGAAGGCCATGGGGCTTCGCCTCGATGCCGATGACATTTACTCGCCGACCCAGCCTAGCATCAAAGATGCCATCGTATGGTTCGACGGCGGCTGTACAGGCGAAATCATTTCGCCCAAAGGCCTCGTGCTCACCAACCACCACTGCGGTTTTGATGCCATTCAAAGCCACTCCACACTGGAACACAACTATGTAGAAGACGGCTTTTGGGCTAAAAACCACGGCGAAGAAATTCCCTGTCCCGACCTGTTTGTCATGTTTGTGGTTCGAATGGAAGACGTGACGGCACTGGCTCTGCAGGGCGTTGCTGAAGGCATGTCGGAACGCGACCGGCAATCGCTGATAGACAAAAACCTGAACCAACTCAAAGTCCGGACGAAAAAAGAAGCCTGGGAAGACATTATGTTCAAACCCATGTACAACGGCAACCAATATTACATGTACGTCACGGTGATCTACACCGACGTCCGTCTGGTGGGCGCTCCGCCGAGCAGCATCGGTAAATTTGGCGCCGATACCGACAACTGGGTCTGGCCGCGGCATACCGGCGACTTTTCCCTGTTCCGGGTGTATGCCAACAAAGACAACCAGCCGGCCAAATATTCACCCGACAACCAGCCCTACCGGCCCCGTCACTTTTTGCCCGTTTCGCTGGATGGCGCCGACGAAGGCGATTTTACCATGGTGTACGGCTTTCCGGGCAACACCAACGAGTATTTACCAGCCGTTGCCGTACAACAAACGGCCGAAGTACTGAACCCGGCCAAGGTGTCGATCCGCGATCGCGCCCTGAAGATCATGGATGGATACATGCGCCGCGACCCGGCCATCAAAATCGCCTATGTCGCCAAATACGCCAGTATCGCCAATGCCTGGAAAAAATGGCTGGGCGAGATGGAAGGTTTGAAAAAATACAAGGCACTGGAGAAAAAACGCGCCTACGAAGCCGAATTCAGCCGTCGCGTCAGTATGAACACCAATTGGCAATACCGCTACGGCAATCTGTTGCCCCGCCTCGAACAAAACTATCGCGAGCTCGAACCCTATGCCAGGGCGCGTGATTATTACCTCGAAATCTTTGTTCGCAACACCGAATTGCTGTCTCTGGTCGCTTCCATGAACAACTGGATGAAAACATACGACGACCAGGGCGTCTCGGCTTTTGCCGCCAAAATACCCGATGTCAAAGGCAGTTTGCCTGACTTTTATAAAGATTTCCGCCCCGAAGTCGACCAGGCTGTGTTTGCCGCACTGGTAGAAATGTACGCCGAAAACGTGCGCGACGAATGGGGCTCGGGCTACATCAAAGCCGAAGCGGCCAAACACGGCGGTTATGCAGGACTGGCGGATTATATTTACAAAAACAGCGCCTTGGCGCGGCAAGACAAGGCCGAGGCCCTGTTTGCCGGCGACGCCAAAACCCTGGCCGAGAGTTTGAAACAGGACCCTGCTGTGGTGTTCTGGCGTGGTGTAACCAGCGCTTATCAGACCAATGTTTCCCCGAAACTGCAGGAAATTCAGCCGCAGATTACCATGTTGCAACGCATGTACATGGCGGCTCAGCTCGAAGTTTACAAGGAAAAACGCTTTTTCCCCGATGCCAACAGCACGCTGCGGCTTACCTACGGGAAAGTCAAAGATTACTCCCCACGCGATGCCGTCGAGTATGAAGAACGCACTTATCTGGACGGGGTTATGGAAAAATACGTGCCCGGCGATTATGAATTCGACGTGCCGAAAAAACTGATCGAGCTCCACCAGAAGAAAGATTACGGCCCCTACGCCGATTCGGAAGGTCGTATGCCGGTCGCTTTTATCGCCAGCAATCACACGACCGGCGGTAACTCCGGCAGCCCTGCCCTCGACGCTAATGGCAACCTGGTCGGGCTCAATTTCGACCGGGTCTGGGAAGGCACCATGAGCGACCTGAACTACGATCCCGCCATTTGCCGCAACATCATGGTGGATACGCGCTATATCCTGTTTATCATTGATAAATACGGCGAAGCGCATTGGCTGATCGAAGAAATGAAACTTGTAAAGGGCCAGAAGCGCAAGAAAAAGCGCGACCGGGATTGACGTTATTTTATTCTAATTTGCGCTGAATCATGAATTTAAGTGAAATCCTCACGCATCTCGGCGAAGATCGGGAGCAGTACTTCAATGCCGTCGCTCCGCCGGTTGTACAGTCGAGCAATTTTGTTTTCCCGGATCTGGCCGCTTTTCGTGAGGTGTTTGCCGACGAGCTTTCCAACCACGTCTACACCCGCGGCAACAACCCGACGGTCGAGATATTGCGCAAAAAACTGGCCGCACTTGAAGGCACCGAAGACGCACTGGTTTTTTCGAGCGGCGCCGGCGCCATTGCGGCAGCCGTGCTTGGCAATGTGGCGTCCGGCGACCACGTGGTGTGCCAAAAAGCGCCCTATTCGTGGACATCGGCATTGCTGCGGAAGTTTCTCAGCCGTTTCGGCGTCACACATACTTTTGTCGACGGGACCGACTTCGCAGCCATCCGAACCGCCATTCAGCCCAATACCAAAGTGTTGTTTCTGGAAAGTCCCAACACAATGACCTTTGAATGTCAGGATCTTGCGGCATGTGCCGAGCTGGCGCGTCAGCACGGGCTGGTGACCATTATCGACAATTCGTACAGTTCGCCGGTGTATCAAAACCCGGCGACATTTGGCATCGACATCGTGGTGCATTCCGGCACCAAAGACCTCAACGGCCACTCTGACGTCGTTGTCGGCGTCCTATGTGCAAGCAGGGAAATGGTGAAAAAGATTTTCGAATCGGAATTGATGACACTCGGCGGTATTTTGGGTCCGCATGATGCCGCATTAGTTATCAGGGGCTTGCGCACACTGCCGCTTCGGATTGAGCGTAGTGATGAAAGCGCTCGTTATTTGTTGCAGAAATTGGAGAAACACCCCAAAGTGGAGCGCATCTGGTATCCGTTCCATACCAGTTTCCCCCAACTGGAACTGGCCAAACGCCAGATGCGCGGCTGTGGCGGCTTGTTTTCGGTGCAGTTTAAAACGGAGACGCCAGAGAAAATGGAGGCTTTTGTGCACCGGCTCCGCCGTTTCCTGATGGCGGTGTCGTGGGGAGGGCACGAATCGCTTATTATGCCGAGTATC
>JADZFP010000365.1 GCA_020849825.1 Saprospiraceae bacterium | reverse complement strand
GTAGTATCTTTGCCCCGCTTTTGAAAAAAGCACTCGGTGGCCCGTGGTGTAACGGTAGCACAGCAGATTTTGGTTCTGTTTGTCAGGGTTCGAATCCTTGCGGGCCAACAAAAAAAGCCCTTCCAAATGGAAGGGCTTTTCTTTTTGGGTCAATTCAGGTTGATCTTGTCTTTTTTGAAATATGCCGGTCGCGGCTTGTAGGCGTTGATTGTAGCGTCGGAGCGTTCGGTGCTTTCCATGGCTATCTCCTTTGCTTGCTGGTCTTCGTCCGCAGTTTCGAGTTCCGGGCCTTCATAGCCGATCAATCGTTTGATTTGTTTTTCCAGATCGGCAATATCTTTTTCGATATTTTTCAACGGGTTGTAAATGATGAGGCGAATAATGCCTTGGGGGTCAATGATATAAACCAGCCGATCATAGCCGGGCTGGTGTCGCCGCCGACCCGAGGCCATCCCGTACAAGGTAGCGATGCTGAAGTCGAGGTCTTCAATCACCGGCGCTTTGAGGTAGATACCGATGTAACGGCGCACTTTGTCAGACCATTCATTGTGCCGGATGGGCTCGTTGGACAGCGCGATCAGCTTGGTATTGCGGGCATTGAACCAACTTTCTTTCAGGGCCAGCAGGGTGGAGTACATGCGCCAAGCGGTCGTAAAATTGGCCGGGTGGGCAAAAAACACCGTCCAGCACCCCTGGCTATATTCCGGAAACCGGATCGTTCCTTTTTCTGTGCGCACCTCAAACAAGGGTGCTGGATCACCCACGCCGGGCAGCGATTTGCGATTGAGCGACATTATGTTGTACGATTAGAATGGGCGATTGATTATCGGGGCAAATGACTGCTTATTAAATTCATTCGGAGCATTGATATTTCAGGATGTCCAAATTTTATTCAAAATTATGCCACTTTCAGGCAAAGTCTGCAGTTCATTGGCCGAATTAACGATTTATAAGGACAAACGGGCATTCGGAAATCAGTTTCAGGCAAAACCCGCAGTCGCGTACATTTGTGCGCTTTATCCCATTGTTCTTCAACCTTCGCACATGAAACGAACGTTTACTGCAACGCTCGCCTTGCTTGTCCTGTTTGCTCATGCCCAAACTCCGAGCACTATGCCGATCCGTCAAACCATTCAAGCCGGCTGGGAATTCCGGCAGGCCCAAACCCCTGCCTGGAAACCAGCTGCCGTACCCGGCACCGTGCATACGGCTTTGCTGCAAAACGGCATGATAGAAGACCCCTTCTACCGCGACAACGAAAACAAACTCCAGTGGATTGAAAAAGAAGACTGGGAGTACCAGTGTACGTTCGACGCACCGGAAGGCGCGTTGAGCCGGAAACATATTGAAATGATATTCAAAGGGCTGGACACCTACGCCCATGTTTATCTGAATGATACGCTCATTCTGGAAAGCGACAACGCCTTTCGCAGCTGGCGCGTCGATGTAAAAAAATGGCTCCTGCCCACTGGCAACCGGCTGCATATTTACTTTGAAAGCCCGGTGAAAAAAGTGGAGCAAGACTGGAAGAACCTGGGGTATGAGTTGCCCGGCGGCATCAGGACCATGACGCGCAAGCCGCAGTTTCACTATGGCTGGGACTGGGGACCGCGTTTTGTCGGCGCCGGTATCATGAAAGCGCCGGAAATACAGTGCTGGGACGACTTTATTTTTGATAACGTGTTCATCACAACCCAGGAAATCAGCCACGAACGCGCCATTATGGTCGCTCGTTTTCGCTATCGTTCGGAGGTTAAAACCACGGTGAACATCGCTTTTCAGGAGGGCAAGCGCCGCTCGCTGGAAGACCGCCTGATCCGACCCGGCATGCACGAGGATTCTGTCACCATGGCTGTGCCCAATCCAAAACTCTGGTGGTGCCTAGGCCAGGGCGAACCCAATCTTTATGATTTTAGCGTCACGGTCAGCCAGAACTCAAGAACCCTGGAAAAATCTTACGCCCGGGTGGGTATCCGGACCATCGAACTGGTCACCCAGCCCGACGACAAAGGCTCGAGTTTTTATTTCAAACTGAATGGTCGCCCGGTTTTCTGCAAAGGCGCCAACTATATTCCGCAGGATATTTTTCAGGACCGCGTATCGCCCGAGCAGTACCGCAAGATCGTCGACGATGTGGTGGCTTCCAATATGAACATGCTGCGCGTATGGGGTGGCGGTATTTATGAAGACGAAACCTTTTACCAACTCTGCGACGCGCGCGGCATCCTGGTCTGGCAGGACTTTATGTACGCCTGCGCTTTGTACCCCGGCAATGGCAAATTCCTGAAAACTTCCGCTGCCGAGGCCATGGAGCAAATCGAGCGCCTGCGCCAGCACCCCTGTATCGCCCTTTGGTGCGGCAACAACGAAAACAACGAAGCCTGGCACAACTGGGGCTGGCAAATGCAGTTCAACGAAGCGCAACGCACCCAGCTCTGGCGCGACTACCAGATTCTGTTCAACGACCTGCTGCCCACCTACGTGGCCAACGAAGGCGGCGGCGTACCCTACTGGGAAAGCTCGCCCAAATACGGCCGGGGCAATCCCAAAAGCCTCACCGAAGGCGATTCGCACTACTGGGGCGTGTGGCACGACGAAGAGCCATTTGCCGTATTCGACAAAAAAGTGCCGCGTTTTATGAGTGAATACGGCTTCCAGTCTTTCCCCGACTGGCAAACGATCGAGTCGTTTACCCTGCCCGAAGACCGCGAACTCGAAACGCCTGTCATGCTCGTGCACCAAAAACACCCGAGGGGCAACGCCCTGATCGCCGAATACCTCAAACGCGACTACCGCGTGCCCAAAAATTTCGCCGACTTCGTCTACATCAGCCAATTGCTGCAGGCAGAAGGCATGCGCCGGGGCATCGAGGCGCACCGCCGCAACAAACCCTATTGCATGGGCACGCTCTACTGGCAACTCAACGATGTGTGGCCGGTGGCCTCCTGGGCCAGCCGCGATTACTACGGCCGCTGGAAAGCTTTGCAGTACTATACCCGCGATGCCTACAAACCGGTTGTCGCACTGCCGGTGATCGAAAACGACATTCTGAAAGTATACGCCTCTTCCGACCTGCCCGGCGATACCACACTCAATGTCCGCGTCCGTGTGCTCAGCTTCGATGGCCGCAACCTGAGCGACAGCTCGTTGCCGAACATGAAAATTTCGCCGGATTCCAGCCGAATGGTGTGGCAGGGCGCCCTGAAAACCATCCTGAACAAAGGCAAAGCCGACGACGCCGTGGCCGAAATTACTTTTACCGACAACAGCGGCCAGCTCGTCTGCCGCCGCTTGTATTATTTCGAGCCGCCGCGCAAACTCGCCTTGTCCAAAACACGGGTCAATATTGCCGTAGAGCAGGTCAACGATGGTTACCAATTGACGCTGCAAAGCGACAAACTGGTAAAAAACGTACACCTGACCACCGAAAACGAAGGCTTTTTTACTGACAATTACTTCGATCTCTTGCCGGGCGAACGCAAGGTTGTGCTGTTCAAAACCGACCGGATTATTGAAAACCCCGCCACGGCTTTCCGCAGCCGGCATCTGGTGGATACGTACTGATTTTTACCCATGCTCCTTTTTAAAACCGTAAGCGACTACCGGGCCTGGCACGCCGAACAAAGGCGTGCCGGCCGTAGTATCGGCTTTGCCCCTACCATGGGCGCCCTGCACGAAGGCCATCTCGAACTCCTGCACATGGCGCAACGGGCCGGCGACGTGCCGGTGGCCAGTATTTTTGTCAATCCGACCCAGTTCAACGACCCCAAAGACCTGGAAAAATACCCGCGCACACCCGGCCGAGACATGGAATTGCTGCTCTCCGCAGGCTGCGAAGCTTTGTTTATGCCGGAAGTAAATGAAGTGTACCCGCCTGGCCAGGACCTCACCCTGCATCTCGACTTCGGCCAACTGGACAAGGTGATGGAAGGGGCGTTTCGGCCCGGCCATTTCACCGGTATGGCCACGGTGGTCAATCGTTTGATCAATATTATCGGGCCGCAGCGGCTGTATATGGGGCAAAAAGATTTTCAACAACTGACCATCGTGCGCGACATGCTCCGGCAGTTGCAATCGCCCGTCGAGCTGGTGATGTGCCCGACGGTCAGAGAGCCCGACGGCCTCGCCATGTCGAGCCGAAACATGCGCCTCAGCCCCGAAATGCGGCAAACCGCCCCAGTGATTTACCAAATTTTGCTGGAGGCCAAAGCCGAATTTCAACGTCAGCCGGCCGATCAGGTACAGGCGCATGCCATGGCTGCCTTATCGGCCGCCGGCCTGAAACCCGAATATTTTGAATTGGCTGAGGGGTATACGCTTCTGCCGGTCGGGCAATGGTCCGACGCGGAATTTGTCGTCGCTTGCACCGCTGCCTGGGCCGGCGATGTGCGCCTGATCGACAATCTGGTGCTGAAAACGCCCGAAAACAAAACTTAAAAACCACCTGCCATGCGATACTTCGGCACGCTGCTCCTGCTCCTGCTTTTTTCCGCCTGCGACGGCCCCGACACCCCGCTGGATGCCGACACCCGCAGCCGGATCGATTCGATCGCCAATGCGCAAATGCGGCAGGCGCGTATCGACATCGACAGCATGTGCGTCAGGCGGGAAAAAACCGATTTGCCGAGGCTGGTCGATTCATTCAAACAACTGCGATTGCAGGAAATTCAGGAACAATTAAAGACGATACCCAAATAATTCGTCTCATCGCCCTGCCAGTGCCAGGCGCAGGGAGTCCACATATTTTTCAACAAAATCGCCCATGCTTTTTCGCCGGTACTGCATCACCCAGCGCGGGTGCGGCAGGGGAATTATTTTGTCAAAAAAGCCATGTACGGCATTGATTTTCTGGAAGTAAGCAAAATTTTGACCTTCTCCCATACACAGGGCTACATCCCGGCGGCCGCCAAATTCCAGTTGCGTGCGGATGTTCCAAACGATAAAAGGCGTGGCGGCCTGTTGCAGCATCCGGTCGTCGTAGTAATTGATGTTGAGGCCGTCGCGCACAAAGCCCAGTGGGGAGAGCGAGGTGATATAAAAGTCGCGGCAAAACGTCTGAGCACCGCCGTAGGCATGGATGAATTGCCACACAAACTGGGCCGACAATTCGGACTTTTTGACAAATGAATTGGGTATTCCGCATTCGGTTTCCAGCCGTACCGGGTCGGTAAACGGCACGCCCGTCACGCCCGCGCCGAAACGGCCCGGATTGATGCCGAACAGGAAAACGCGGGTTCCGCCGTCGCTGTAAAATTTTTGGTACAAAGCCGTCAGGGCATCGAGGGTTTCCGGGTTGTCGTAAGGAAACAACCAGGCAAAGCCGGGCGGCAACTCGATGTCGGGTGGCCGCAGGGCGCGGGTAAAACGGATCACCTGGTCTGCAAACGTCATGTGATTCAGGCGGCAATGAGTTCTTCCACTTTGCCGCCTTTGAGTTTCAGGATGCGCTGGGTGCGGCGGGCGAGGTCGAGGTCGTGGGTGACGAGCACCAGGGTAGTGCCGGCCGTCCGGTTGAGGTCGAAGATCAGGTCGACGATGCCGGCTGCGTTTTCGGCGTCGAGGTTGCCAGTGGGCTCGTCGGCAAAGAGGCTTTTGGGACTGGTGGAAAATGCCCTTGCGATGCACACGCGTTGTTGTTCGCCACCGGAGAGTTGGGTGGGGTAGTGGTCGAGGCGCGCGCCGAGGCCGACTTTTTCGAGCCATTGCCGGGCGATTGCTTCGGCATTGGGTTCGTTGCGGAGTTCGAGGGGCACCATCACGTTTTCGAGGGCTGTGAGGGTGGGAATGAGCTGGAAATTTTGAAAAACAAACCCGACGTAACGGTTGCGAACGGCGGCGCGTTCGTCTTCGGACAAATCGTCGAGTTTCACGCCGTTCAGCTCGATGGAGCCGCTGCTGGCGCGATCGAGGCCGGCGCAAAGACCGAGCAGGGTGGTTTTGCCGCTGCCTGAAGGGCCTACGATGGAGAAGGTATCGCCCGGGGCGAGTTCAAAACTGACGTGGTCGAGCACCGTCAGGTAGTCGCCGTGGGCGGTGCGGTATTGTTTGCTGAGTTGGTTGGCAAGTAGCATTATGAAGAGAGGATGCAAAGGTTTGTGTGGATAACAACAGCGAAGGCGCAAATTTGCTCGCACGGATCGCCCATGCGGCCCTGTTTTTAGTCAAACCGTCCTTTTTGACCGATCAAATTACTGAATCACCACCCGTTCGATCACGTCGCCGACCTGGAGTTTGTCCACCACGTCCATGCCTTTTTCCACTTTGCCAAAAATGGTATAACCGCCGTCGAGCCAGGGCGTGGGCGCCTGGGTGAAGAAAAACTGAATACCTTCGGTATCGGTGCGCGGCTCGATGGAGGCGATGCCGGCATAACCCGGCGCATCGTACCAGACCAGCCCGATCTCGGTGCGCAGGGTGTAATCGGGCGCTCCGGTGCCGTCGCCGCGCGGACAACCGCCCTGGGCTACAAACCCCGGTACCACCCGGTGGAAAGTACGGCCGTTGTACCGGCCCGCATTGGCGTTGGCCATAAAATCGGCCACGGTGCCGGGCGCCCATTCGGGAAAAAAGAGCAAGGTGATCTCGCCTTTTTTGGTTTGAATCAGCGCGCGGGTCTCGGGCAGG
>JADZFP010000364.1 GCA_020849825.1 Saprospiraceae bacterium | reverse complement strand
GGTCGCTTGATTCTTTGCCCCTGGCGCACCCTTTGCCGCTTGCTCAACGACTGATCCTGGATAATCTGCTTTTCGTACGCGCCAACGCGCCGGGAACGCTGGCCACTTTGTCGGCCCGGGGATTGGGACCTTCGCATACGCCCGTTTTCTGGCAAGGCTTCAATCTTCAAAGCCCGCAAAACGGCGTGATTGATGCGTCCCTGCTGCCTGTTTGGCCGGGCGACCGGGTTGAACTTCGGTACGGCGGACAAAGCGCGGCCCTCAGCAGCGGCGCCATGGGAGGGGCTGTGATGATTGAATCGGATGGCCGACAATGGCAAAACGATACGGGTTGGCGTCCTATGGTCGGAATCAGCGCGGGCAGTTTCGGGCGTTTTGAAGGCCGCGCCGGGTTGAAGTGGTCGGAAGAATCTTTTTCTTCCGAAACCCGCATCGGCTGGCAATTGGCTGAGAATCATTTCCCGTACGTCAATACGACGCAAATCGGCGCCCCGGTGGTGCGTCAGCAAAACAATGCGCACCGGAAGATCGATGTGCAGCACATCAGCCGGATTGCCGTCGGGCGCCGGCGACTGGCATCGCTGGCAGTCTGGGGGCAGTCGGCCAACCGCGAAATACCTCCGGCCATGACGGAGGCCTCATCCACGAGCTGGCAGCGGGATCAATCTATAAGGATGGTTGGAGGGTGGCAGATGCAGAATGGCACGCGTTTTCGTCTGGAGCACAAGGCCGCCTATTTCGACGAATTGATCCGTTTTCAATTGATGGGCGACGTCGACAGCAGCAGAGCCCGAACGGCAGCCTGGCGCTCGGAACTGACCCTGGCGCCGGCGCCGAACTGGCTTTTCAAAACCGGCGGCTCCTTTACCCGTCAGTGGGCAATTGCCGATGGTTATCAGGACAGCAGCCGATGGTTCGTACGGAATCAGATTGCCGCTTATGGCATGCTCGAACGCAGCATCCCGCACGGTCGACTGACCGTGTTGCTGCGCCAGGAGTGGTTTGGGCAGGAATCCGCTCCATTTACCTGGTCGGTGGGAGGAGAGTGGCGCGGCTGGCGTTTTCACCTGTCGCGCAACTTTCTGATGCCAACCTTCAACGACCGTTACTGGCGTACTTTGGGAAATCCGGCGCTCCGGCCCGAATCAGGGTACAGCGGCGACCTGGGCTGGCGGTTCCCGAAGCATCGACACTGGGAGGGCGAAGCCTCGGTTTTTCACGCGCTGGTCGACGAACTGATCCTTTGGCAGCCAGGCGTCGATGGTATTTTCCGGCCGGAAAACGCCCGAAAGGTGTGGTCGCGTGGTGCGGAAATACGGGCAGGCTACCGACAATCGTGGGGAGCGTACCGGTTTAAAATTCACCTGAACTGGCAATATACTTTCGTCACGAATACGGCAGTGTATGCGGGAGAAGAGCAGGTTTTGAATAAACAATTGCCGTACACGCCGCAACATTTGGCCGGAATGCAATTCCAGCAATACTGGAAGAACTGGACGGCTGTTTATTTACATCAATTCACCGGCGTACGTTTCACGACGACCGATAATGCCTCCCGTTTGCCGGCTTATCAAAGCGGAACACTGATGTTGCAATACCTGTTCAACGCCAAAGGACATCAATGGGCTGTCGACTTTACACTCGAAAATTGCTGGAACCAGGCCTATCAAATCATCGCCTACCGGCCGATGCCCGGGAGAAACTGGCGGGCCGGCGTGTATTGGTATTGGTGAGCAAATACACGGTGAATCAGCCGGTTTGTCCGATAATTGCCACCTGTTTGTTTGCGCTTACTCTACCAAACGCGAATATTTGCCTCCTCATTCCCGGCATTTTTCCAAATTATCAACTTCTGCCATGAAAAAAATCACCTTTACAACACTGTTTTGTTGCCTTCTCGGGGCAATAGTTATGGCCCAAACGCCTGAAAAGTACCTGCGCGTCAGTATCGACCTTCGCGGACGGGATATCGCCAATCTGGCTGCTCTGGGCATTGAAACCGATCACGGACTGTATGTTGCCGACCATTCCCTGGTCACGATCGTTTCTGAAAGCGAATGGCAACTGGTGCGGCAATCGGGTTACGCAGGCGAAATTCTGATTCCCGATATGCAAGCCTGGGATCGGGCAATGGCGGAAAAATATGCCGCCCAGCCGCGTAGCGGCGCTTGCGAAACTGCGCCCATCGTGTATGCCACGCCCTCCAATTACACCTATGGCACGATGGCCGGTTATTACAAATACCAGGAAATGCTGGATATCCTTGACGATATGGCAGCCAAATACCCGAACCTGATTACGACCCGGGCTATTGTAAGCGATACTATCCAGACGCATGAAGGACGCCCACAGTGGTGGGTACGTGTTTCCGACAACCCCAATGTGGATGAAGACGAGCCCGAAGTGCTGTACACCGCCTTGCACCACGCCCGGGAGCCCAATAGCCTCTCGCAAATGATTTTCTACCTCTGGTACCTACTGGAAAATTACGAAACCGATCCGCAGGTGAAATATATTCTCGACAACGCTGAATTGTACTTTATCCCCTGTGTCAACCCAGACGGTTATATTTACAATGAAACCACCAACCCCGACGGCTACGGGTACTGGCGCAAAAACCGGCGCGACAATGACGACGGCACCTTCGGGGTCGATCTTAACCGCAACTACGGCTATCAATGGGGATTTTCCAATTCGGGTTCTTCGCCGAATTCGGTGAGTGAAACCTATCGCGGACCGGCGCCATTTTCCGAGCCGGAAACGCGCATGGTGCGCGATTTCTGCTTGCAACACGAGTTCGTTCTGGCTTTTAACTACCACACGTTCAGCAACCTGCTGATCTATCCCTGGGGATACAGCGATGCGCTGGCCGAACCGGCATTGTCCGAGCTGGCCGATCTGTTTACCCGCGACAACCACTACAAAGCCGGCGTGGCAACAGAAACAGTGGGGTATTTTGTCAACGGTACCTCCGACGACTGGATGTATGGTGGCTCGGATATTTTTGCCTACACGCCGGAGGTCGGGCCCTCTATGTATGGCTTCTGGCCGCCAGAGTCGGCTATCGATGGCCTGAACAAGGAAAACGTGTGGCAAAACCTGTCGATGGCCCTCTGTGCTTTGCGTTTTGGTACGGTTGAAGATCAAAGTGCCAATTCCTTTGCCTTGCAGCCCTTTGCCCTTCCTTTTTCGGTAAAACGTTTCGGCTTTCAGGATGGTCCCCTTTCGGTAAGCCTGTCGGCGCTGACCAATAACGTCACGATCGTGAATCCCGTACAAGTCTTCGATCTCGAACAACTGGAAACCGCCAACGGCGTTTTCGATCTCGCGCCAACGCTGGATGCACAACCCGGTCAGGCTATCATCCTTGTGCTGACGCTCGATAACGGCGCTTACCAACAACACGATACGCTGTATAAAGCTTTCAACGGCCCCATCCAGATCGCTTTCACCGATAATGCCGCCAATCTCGACAATTGGTGGACAGCGTCCTGGAATACCACGACGGCGCAATTCGTTTCGCCGCCCACCAGTTTTACCGACTCTCCCGGCGGGGAATACTTTGCCAGCGATTACAACACCCTGGCCATCAGCGAGGCCGTGGCGATCCCCTCCGATGCCGTCAATCCCGAACTGCGCTTCTGGGCGCGCTGGGCGATCGAAGAACAATACGATTACCTCGCTGTGAACGGCGCCGGAGACGACAATAATTTTCAGCCCTTGTGTGGCCTGTATACCAAGCCTGGGACTGATTTTCAAATTCCCGGCGCGCCGATTTACGACGGTTTCCAGACAGATTGGGTAGAAGAGCGCATTTCACTGCAGGATTATGTCGGTCAGGACTTCCGTTTTGAATTTGCCATGGTTAGCAATTTCTCTGTGCAATATGACGGTTTTTATTTCGACAACCTGCGTGTCGTGTTCTACGACCCCGCTTCGGTCAGTACGGTGACTTTGCCGGTCGAATCGTTCAGGCTGCACCAGAATACGCCCAACCCCAGCCAGGGCAATACACGTATCGTATGGGAAAACCCCGGCGCGCTTACCGGCACTGGTCAGTTGGTTGTTTTCAATGCACTGGGCGAGCAGGTTTTTGCTCAAAATATTGACCCTGTTAAGGCAAGCCAGACTACGATAAATGTAAAAGATTGGGCGCCAGGCGTGTATGCCTATCTGTTGCGCGGCGATGGCTGGCAGTCGGCGCCAATGAAAATGGTGGTCGGCGCGGGGAAATAAGACAACGATTGATCAGATAGAGAGCAGCGCTTCCGGGTAAAGATGCTGTTTCATCAACTTTGTTTCATGCAAAGCCGCCAGGTGCTTAAAGGTTCCAATAAATCCTTTGCGTGCCTGGCGGTTTTGTGTGATAAATGATGGTATTCACACTTACTTTTCCTGCCCCAAAACGTGCTCCATCCATTGAAACGCCGTGTCACGATAGCCCTTGAATTCGGAAAGTTCGCGGCGGTAGTCGAAGTTGAAATACTGGTTTTCGTAGTAGTTTTCCGGAATGGCAAAAACGCCGAACAACTGTGCCTGCCAGCGAATGCGGCCGTGCCCTGAAAGTTCGCGGATCGGAAGGTCGAGGTATTCCGGCCTTGGAAAAAACTTGAAAAGCCCTTTGATTTTCCGGAGAATTTCGACGGCTATCCGGCGTTCTTCCAGGTGGTTCTGATATTTGTATTCGCTGATTTCACGAAAATAAAGCGTTTCCAGGTCGCGGAAACGCCGGTCGGCGATACGCGCGCGGGCTTCCATGCCATCGTACCGGCCGGGGTTTTCGCGTTTGAGTTGTTGGAGAATCTGGATCGGATTAAACGCCGGTTCCAGACTTTGAAAAGGTTTGAGTGTCCATTCTCCCTGTTCGCTTACATCGAGCCAGGCCAGTTTTCGTTCTTCTGTCAGTTCGTTCCATACAAAATCGAGGTATTCCTGCCGCGGATCGAGATTTTTATACAATGCCAGGGCTTGCCACAGCAGGCCGATGAGCTCGGGCCGCTGTTTTTCATCCCCTGTTTTTATGCGATTGTAAACGGGCAGGACATTGGTTTGGAAAAGATGGTGGGCAAGCGCTTTGCTGATGTCGGATTCCGAACGGCGAATGGGCAACTGCCGCAGCCGGCGCAGTTTTTCAAAAGCATCGTAGCCAAATGCAAGGCTGTCGGGCACGGTGCGCACCTCGAACGGGTCCAGAAAAAACCAGTTCATCAACCCTTCGCCGACCAGTTCGTTGATGATCCGATCGAGGAATTGCACGCCGGTTTCCGGGTAGGCGCGGTAACAGGTTTCCCAGCGCTGCAGGCAGCGGACCAGACGTTTTCGGGCTTCAAAAGAGTGTATTTTGCGAAAATCCGACCACGAAAGCCCCGTTTTGATTTCCTGATATTCAACTTCGGTATCGTGTACGTACTGCTGAAAAACCTCCGCTTTCAGGTTGGGTTGCACCTGCAGCCAGCCGGCTCGGCCGGCGTAATCGTACACGATTTTTTCCAGCACGGCCCGGGCGTCGAATTGATAACGCGTACAATCCGGGTGGGCGATCAGTTCGCCGTTTGCATCGAGATCGAACCAGCGCACCTGCAAACTTTCGGCATCCGCGTCGGGTGAAATGACCAGTCCGGGGAGCAAATATTCGACAGCCAGGCGCAGATAGGATTGTTCTTTGCCCCCGCTCATGCCATCGCCGAAAACCCGGTGGCCCAGCAGGCAGGCATACACGTAGTGTATGACCGACTGGTGCAAATCGGTGAAACTGCGCCGTTTGCGGCGTTCTTCCGCTACCTGGCGCGCCAGCAACTGGCGTTTGGCCAACAGGCTGAAATAAAGGTTTTCCCGAATAATGTCGGTTTGCTGCCGCTGTTTTTCCAGGTCTCCTTTGTCGACGTCGGCGATGAGTTCGAGCAACTCGGCGATCTGGCTTTCCAGGTCGAAGGATTCTTCGCTGAAAAAGCGGATTTCGCCGTCGGCAAAACCCAGTCGGCTGACCCAGTTGAATTTTCCGCCGCCGCACAGTTCATTAACCAAAATGCGCAAACCGCCGCGCATGGGATGAATGGCGCGGTACACCAATTGGGCTGCTTCGATGAATTTTCGGGCTGCTTCGCGGTTGGGAGCGGCCAGCGCTGCGCGCCGGCCGGTGTCGAGCACATGGTCGTTGGGCCAGGTGTCGTATACGATTTTCATGCCGTCCGATAGGATTTCGGCGGCCACCCGGCGATTGTAGGCGCCGGTGGCAGTAGGGCACTTGTTCTCCTCCTGGTACCGCCGCAATTTGCCGGCAAACAGGGTGATGTGGCTCATCAGCCGGCCGGTATTGAACAAGGCGTCTTCCACGATGCGTTCCGGCTTTTCCCTGTGCAGGTAGGAGATCAACAGGTATTCGTACAACTGGGCCGATTGCGGGTCGATGTGCGTCCGCACGTGTTCGCTGTGCGAATAAGCCCTGCCGTATTGTTCCAAAGCCATCGAATCCTGCGCCAGAAGCAGGTTGCGGCGAAAATCGAGCTTTTGCTGATACGACAACAGGCCGATGGTTTCGGCAGCGGCAATATCGTCGGGGGAGCCGGGCAGCGTCAGGGTGTCGGGCAAACTGATTTCTTCGGTGGGAGTGAAGAAATAGGGTGCAACACCCTGATGATTGACCGGCTGGAACGCAAAAAAGTCGGCGATGAATTTTTTCTGCCAGTCGGGTGCAAGGTCGCCTTCGCGCAATTCATCGAGCAGGGTGCGCAGGTATTCCCGGACCGTCTTGATTTGCCTTAAAAACTCGGGCAGACTGGTTTTTAATCCGCGGGTTTGCTGGTACAGGTTGGCGAAAGAATCCTCAGTTTCGAAGATGTTTTTGGCCAAAGTGGCGTCGTGCGCCAGCATTTTGAGGGTGTCGAACAAGGGCGTGAACTCCAGCCGGTCGAGCAACGGAATCAAGCGCTCGCGCAGGTCTTCAACCATGATCGGCAACTGAATATCGACCCTTCGGTTTTGGGCAGTTGCCGGCATTTGCGACACGAGTACGCGGGCGGCTTCGGCGACACGCTGTACTTGCCGTTCGCGATCGAGCCCCTTCATGTCGACAGGCTGCTGCGGACCCGGAGCAATCGGATAACCCTGCAACACCGGCGGAATAAACGCACTGCGCGCCAAAACGGTCAGCACAGCCAGGCCCGGCCGGCGCAAGGCTTCCGACACCGCCTGGTCAAGTTCCCAGCGGGCGTCGGGCGTGTCGAGATAGTTGACCGACACGATGGGCAAAAACAAATGTGCCGTTTCCAGAAATGCCGTGGCCAGCCGGCGGTAGTCTTCTTCCGCGACCGGGCGTTCATGCCAGAACAGCAGCGGCTGCGGGGCGAATGCCTGGCGCAGGTGTTTTTCCAGATCGTACGCCAGGGTTTCATCGGCGTCGTCGGTGGAAAGAAATACTCGAATGGGCTGAGACATGGGTTCAGGCGCGGCGACAGGCCGCAAGGTCGGAAAATACGATCCTGCAAACATGCCGCCTGTGTGCTACTGCAAAGAAAAGGAAGCTTGCGCTCTTTCAATACATCTACCTGTTTACGGGCTACCTTTGCCCTCATGCTCGACCGACCTGCCCTCGTGCTCAACAATGATTTCCGACACGCCCTCGACGTGCTGGAAAAGACTGACCGGAGCCTGTTTATTACAGGCAAAGCCGGCACGGGCAAGAGCACCCTGCTGCAATTGTTTCGCAACACCACCCGCAAAAAAACAGCGGTGCTTGCACCAACCGGCGTTGCGGCCCTGAACGTACAAGGCCAGACGATTCACTCTTTTTTTGGATTCCCGCCGCGTATCGTCACGCCCTCGGAAGCCAGCCGGCGGGTGACGATGAAACACCTCAAACGGCTCTACCAGAGCGTGCAGGTAATCGTCGTCGATGAAATATCGATGGTGCGCGCCGATATTCTCGACGGCATGGATCGATTTCTGCGCGTCAACCGGGAAAATAACCGGCCCTTCGGCGGCGTGCAAATGGTGTTTTTCGGCGACCTGTTCCAGTTGCCGCCGGTGGTGACCAACGATCCCGTAGAATCGGCTTATTTCCGGGATTACTACGAAACGCCGTATTTCTTCTCCGCCAGGGTAATACAGGAGTCCGATTTTAGTCTGGATATGCTTGAACTGAGCAAGGTGTACCGCCAGGAATCGCGGCATTTCCTGCGCCTGCTCGAAGCGATTCGGATCAACCAACTGGATTACGACGATCTGGACGATCTGAACGAACGCTTTATTCCCGATCCTGACCCGGCGGGACATTATAT
>JADZFP010000363.1 GCA_020849825.1 Saprospiraceae bacterium | reverse complement strand
GTTGGACCACAGGTAAGTGTAAGTCCCTGCCGGCGCCACGCTCACGTCGATGCTACCGTTGAAGTTGCCGTTGCAGGTGGTATTCGGCTGAATATTGGCGTTGACGGTGATGGGAGGATTGGTATTGCTGACGGTCACGTCGGCCACATCGGTACATCCGTTGGCGCCGGTGACGGTAACGGAATAGTTCCCCGCCGATATATTGGTCAGGTTTTGGGTAGTAGCGCTGTTGGACCAGATGAACGTATAAGGAGTTACCCCACCCGACACATTTAAAGTGACCGACCCGTTGCTCAGGTCGCAGGTTGTCCCGGTTGCCGAGAGTGTGGCCATCGGCTCGTTGGGCTGGTCGGGTACGGTAAATGTCGCGGACGAGGTGCAGGTCAACCCGGTGGTTACGGTGATGGTGTAAGAACCGGGCTGCAGATTGGAAATATCCTGTGTAGTGGCTGTATTGGACCAGATATAGGTGTACGAACCCGGCGGTGGCGTTACAGTTACATCGATGCTGCCGTTTCCTCCGTTGCAGGTGGTATTGGCCACCACGCTGGCATTCAGTGTAAGCGTTACCTGATTATCCGGCACTGTAACCGTCAGGGCTTCCGTGCAGCCGTCCTCATCGGTCACAGTGACGGTGTAACTACCTCCCGGAATATTGTTCAGATCCTCGGTCACGGCACTGTTCGACCAAAGATAAGTATACGGCGGATTGCCGTTGGCAGGCGTCAGATTGATTGCCCCGTTGCTCAATCCGCAGGACGCCGGGGTAACGGCGGCAGTGGGGTTCATATCAGTTTGGGTAATAACGGCCGTCCCCGAAACCGTGCCGGGGCAATTACCGTCAACAGTAGTAACACTTTGCAAGGCATAAGTACCCGGCTGCGTTACCTGAAAAGTATACGGGCTCGACGTCACCTGTATGGGGGGTTGAGCAACCGTATTGATCGTATAAACAAAGTTCCAGGGGCCTTGACCGGTAAAATTAACGGTTATGGTTTCGCTGTCGCCACTGCCTGCGCACAGCACACCGCCGCCCGAAAGCGTGGCAGTGGGCTGCGGGATAATATCGACGGTAATACACGACGTCATTGGGTTGGAAAAACATTGATTGGACGACTGAACGCAGAGTGTCGCCGTACCGGCCGTATTTCCCCAGTTTACCGTGACATTGTTGCCATTGGCATTTACCGTACCCAGATTGGCAGGGCTGAGCGTCCAGTTATATTGTGTTGCTCCCACGATCGGAGGTACGGAATAAGCGCCTGCGGTCCCCTGGCATACTTCTGTCGGGCCGCTTACAGTACCGGGGTCTTCCGGTGGCATCCCGACTGTTGAACCGACCAACACGTCGATTGAATAATCGCACAACTGGCCGTTACAACCATCCAGCACGAACCAGTAAATCTCTCCGATGACATAGTTGGAAGAGGTCAAAATAAAGGGCTCATCCGTACAGGAGCACTGAACGTCCATCACGGGTCCGCCGCAACCGTCGTAAATCCCGCCCTGGAGCCCGATGAAACCGCCGCCTTGCGTACAGTTGTAAGGCGTTACTTCGATGGTGATCGTTGTGGAACCCGCGTAAAAAGCGAACCATTCGTCGTTGTTCAGAAACCATCCGGAGCATCCGGGAAAGCTTTGAACAACGTTGTTGTTGTTGATCGATGCGCAGTAGCCATCCAGATTTTCACAAAGGATCGGCGCCTGCGGGCAAGTGTTGCCTGGCGACGGGAATCCGGCCGGCGGACATTGTGCGCTCAACCACACGGGCGCAATAATGACAAACAAGGTTAGGGTGTAAAGATGCTTCATATCAAAGTAGTTAATAGCCAATGACTCCCGGAAAAGTCTTTTTTCCGGGGTGTTCGTTCGATGCATACTTGATTGGGATGAAATAGCCGAACAGGCGTACATCAGGGTAAAAATGGCCCTGATATGGAATTACAATTGAATTGGGCAAACCGGCCTGGAATCAGCCTCAAATGTAATTTAAAGTGTTAAAAAGCGGAACTTAATCCTCCCCAATTCCATAAAATACGAAACGGGACTGCCTGGCAAGCCGTCCCGTCAACTGGTTAACACCACACTGGCAAATATTCTTATTTCCCGCAGATCAGCGCTGATTGTTTCGCTGATTTGGTCGAGACCCAGCGTCTGCGGAATCAGCCACTCTTTTGCGACAATCTGCGGGAAATAAAAATCCAATACTGATTACTGTTTGGCCACTCGGATCATACGGACGCCTTCATCCGTCTCCGCCGCAATCCAGTACACGCCCGCCGGCGCGGCATTCAGGCGCTCGATCGACAACAGATTGACCCCGGCAGGCAGGTTGACCGCTTGTTCTGCAAACATCAAACGGCCTGTCGCATCGAAGCAGCGCAAGCCGACCTCTTTGCTTTCATCCAGGGCGATTTCTACCTGAAAGTCGTCTGTAAATGGGTTGGGGAAGGCGCGTAAAGCCAGGCCATTTTCCATGGTTTCCTGCGTCCCCACCGAGCAATCGGTATTAAATACCGAGCCCAGATAATCACTGAAACCGAAAGCGCAGAAAATGCGCACCTGCACTTCATAGGCAGTGCAAGGTGACAAACCGCTCAGTGTAAAACTGGTACCTACCGTAATGTCGCTTTCCCAGACTGCAGCGCCTTCGGGGCGCCAGCGAATTTCGGCGGCAAGGCTGGTGCCGGGGCCGCTCCACGACAAGCTGAGCGAGGTAAATGTGCTGTCGGCTACAAAATTCGTCGGCAGTGCGCAAGGCACCTTGTCGACAAAATATGCTTTGATCTGGGCATCGGCAATCAGGCTGAACTGGATCGCTTCGGCGAACTGATCGGGGCCGAAAGTTGTGCCGGCCACTTCCCAGTGTTCAAATACCTTGTCGGGTTCGGGCAGGGCGGTGAGGTTGATCGCAATACCGCCGAAATACGTGGCATTGAACGGGTACACATCCGGCGTGACGGTATTCACCAGCACCTTTCCACTACCTGCCGGAAGTACCTGAATCGTCATGTTATAGGGCCCGGTAATGCCTTCGTCTTCGTAACAATCCACGATTTGGCCGTTGATGAGGGTGCATTTCCCTTCGATCTGGGCGCGCATGAGATTGAGGTTTTCGTGCCATTCGTCCATGTTGCCGTTCCAGCGTTCGCATTGGCGCGGCATTTCCGGTTCGAGCACGGCGATCATCGAGTCGAGGTGGCCCAGCAGGTTTTCGCAGGTGAATGCCGTGTTCAGCAGGTCGGCGTAGCGGTTGACGTACATCTGAACAAATTCCGGATTGTCGAAAAACTTGGCCCACATGCCGGTATGCGCGATGTCGGGGTTGTTGGGAAAATTGTCTTCTACGTCGCAAGGGTCGTTTTCGTAAGTGGTGGTTTCGAGGCCGGTATAATTTTGACCCAGATTCCAGGTATTGTCGATATCCCAGAGCGCGTATTTCCAGCCCACGGAATTGGGTTCTTTGGTGCCGCGCCACCACATGGTATTCCAGTTGAGCCAGTCGGAATTGACGAAGTAGGTATTCAGAATAAAGTAGTCGATGAAGCTCTCCTCCTCGATCTGGCTTTTGACATAGTTCCAGTGCACCGGATCGGCCATATCGTTGGCCATAATGTAATCGTAGAGGGCATACCAGTCGTCAGGGCTGCCATTTTCGACGTCCAGGCCACCCCAAAACTTCAGCATGTCCACATTTTTGGCCGGCTGACCGTAGTAATACTCAGCGTAGTCGTTGTCGACCCGCTCCCGGTATTCGTACACGCCCCAGTATTCGCCGTTCAGGTAAAGCACCCCGAGCCGGTAGCGGCGAAAATCGAGGTGCATGTTGTTCTTTTCAGCAACCGTGTGGGCAAATCCGTCGCGGATATGGCAGGAGTTGGCGCCCCAAAAATTGGCGGCACTCGGATAATTGTCCGATGCCCCTGCTTTCAGGATAATGACATCAAACTCCTCCCGGTCGGTCGTGGGGAATATTTTATGCGGCATGGTATGATCCCAGCCGTACTGATCCCGGGCGTAGTAGCGCATCCCTTTTTGAGGAAAACCCCAGGAGTCGTTGCCGTGCCCGCGCATGTCGCCTTCCTGCACAAAAACCCTGGACTGGTCGGTTTCAAAAAACTCGAGCGTGGTCTGGATTTCGCCGTGCGTGGCAAACAACTCCTCATAATCTTCGGAGGCTACGGAAATCACCGGCACGGTATGGGTTTCGTTCAAAAAATAGGTGTTGGTTTCGATAAAGGAAGGCAGTTGCTGCGCGCTGTTTGGGAAAAAACGCGCCCGGATCACCGTCGTTTTTACGATAGTGATGGGGCCGCTGTACTCCGGCGATGTAATCGAGGGGGTAGAGCCATCGGTCGTGTAGCGCAAAGTGCCGTCGCTTTGCAGGCTGTTGATCGCGACCGACAGCGAGGGTTGATAATAAAAGCCGGCCGGCAACGACATGGTCGGTTTGAAGGCATAGCCCAGCGGATAAGCGTTGACGTTGTTGTTGGTAGCGTTGGGGGTGGGCTGGCTAAAAACGGCCCAGGTGCTGCTGCCGTCGGTTGCGCGGCCGTAGGAATGGTTGCCGCCGGTATGCAGCAGGGTTTGGCGCTGATCGACGATGGAACCCGAAGCATTGGCGAGCACAACCCACTCGTTGCGGGTCTGCGTCAGTTTGAAACTGGTATGCAAATAAGCGCCGGAAGTGATGTTTTTATCCGACAAAAACACGATCAAGTGTTTGCCCGGCGCCAGGGAAACAGCAGGGAAATCCCATTTTGTAGGCTCATCCGGGTCGTCGCTGAGATGCCAGCCAAGCAAATTGACAGTTGTGTTGGTCGGATTGTAAATCTCCACCCAGTCTTCGGCATCGCCGAATTGATCGTAGATTGTTGATTTGTTGGAAGCGGAAAATTCGTTGATCACCAGCTGCGACCAGGCCGAACCGGTTGTCAGCAAAAAGAACAAGAAGAAAAGCAGGCGGTAAATATTTTTCATGAGCATTAAGATAGGTTGTGCTTTAACGTAGCAAAATTGTTCAAAGGTAAACAACCGGATTACGGAATCTGTACAATTTGCCAATGCGGACATTT
>JADZFP010000362.1 GCA_020849825.1 Saprospiraceae bacterium | reverse complement strand
TGACGGGTTACCCCTTCTCCTTTACAGTGGTGGTGGGCTTGATCGCGCTCATGGGAATCGAGGTGAAAAACTCCATTTTGCTGGTCGATTTCACCAACCAGCTTCGCGTCGAAGGCCGCGGGCTCGACGAAGCGATACAGGAAGCCGGCGAGATTCGTTTCGTACCGATTTTGCTCACTTCCATGACGGCTATTGGCGGCCTCATCCCGATTGCCGTGGAGGAAAACCCGCTGTACTCGCCTTTGGCTTACGTACTTATCGGGGGGCTTATTTCGTCTACCCTGCTGTCGCGGATCGTGACGCCGGTGTTGTACAAATTGCTGGCGCCGAAAGTGGGGGAAGAATGAGGAATGAGGAATGATGAATAAATGGCTGATAAACTTTTATAAACCCTTTATCAACCTTCATCAACTCTTTATCAACCCTTTATAAAAACGGCCGTCTCACCTTTTTGGTAAGACGGCCATTTTTTATTCTTTACAGATGTTGAACTCAGTCGGCGCGGCCGGCGGTCAGTTCGTCCTGTAATTTTTTCAGGTCGTCCCATTCGCCGCGGTCGGCCAGGTCGGCCTGTTGGGGCCAGGTGCCCGGGTCGTGAATCTGGTAAGCGGAGCCGGCGGCGTCGAGGATTTCGCGCAGGCGTTCGACGGCCGTGTCGGCGAGTTGGCGCCAGGTTCTGATATCGGCGTTATTGAGCAGTTCGGCGATTTTCGGGCCGATGCCTTCCACGATTTTAAGGTCGTCGGTTTTGTATTTCGTACCGGCGAACAGGATGGTTGCGGCAGCAGCGGCCACGCTTTTGGCAGCTTTGGCGCCAGTTCCGCCTGTACCGGTGGTTTGTTCGCGCAAGGCGTTGCGTTCGCTTTCGCACATCATGAGGTCGTCGCGAAGTTTGTGCAGTTGGTTGTTTTTGCTGTCCAGGTCGGCCTCGATGGCGGCGTAGCGCACGCGGAGGTCGGTCAGGTCGCCTTCGAGTTTGCCGTTGGCGGTGGTGAGGTTGGCGACCTGGTCGCGCAGCGGCCCGACTTTATACCAGGCATAGGCGGCCAGCCAGCCCAGGAGGAAAGGCAGGAGACAAAGCGCGAGCGCAGTGGGCAAATGGTCCCAGAAACTGCATTGGAGGAGGATATAAGCAAACATGGTGGTTGTTGTTTTGATTGGTTAAAGATTGACGGTAATCACGACGCGCCGGTTTTGGTGGCGGCCGTCGTCCGTGCTGTTGTCGGCAACCGGATTGGCTTCGCCTTTGGAGTCGGTTGTGATCCGGCTGGCTGCTATACCATTGGATTGCAGGATTTTAGCCACTGATTTTGCGCGGGCGAGACCCAGCGCGATATTTTCCTGGTCGGTGCCTACGTCGTCGGTATAGCCTACGACATTGAAGGTAGCGGCGGTGGCTTTGTGTTTTTCACAAAGGTTTTTGAGGTATTCATCCACTTTCGGGTCGTGGTCTTTTTCCGTCGAATTGAAGGGGAAAAGCAGGATCACGTCCTTGTCTGACTCGATGATGGCGCTGTCTTCTTTTTTGAGCACCATTTTGGTCCATGCGTAGGCTGCGGAGACTTTCGGGCCGCTTTCAGCGCTAAGGTCGTCGGCGACCAGTTTGGCGGCCAGGCGGACGCGGTTGGCGGGTATTTCAGGCGCCAGCATGTCGCGGATGGCGGCAGCGCGCGCCAGGGCGAGTTGTTCGCCGTTGGTCTCGCCGGAGCGATAATACCCGGTAATCACGAGTGTGTCTCCCTGACCGCCGCGGCCCAGCAGGGCTTTTTTCCAGTCGGAGAAATTCGGATCGGATTCGGGTTTGTCGGCATTCCAGCGGAAGAGCGGTTCACCGCTTGTCTTGACCGCCGCGGGCGTCTCTTCGCCGCAGCATTGTCGAACCATGTGTTGGTGCCAGCAGGTGGCCGCCCACATGGTATACCCGACAAAAAGCAGGGCAATAAGCCAGAGTGGAATTTTCATGTGAATTTTGATTTACGTTTTGCCAATGTTCGTTTGGGCAAATATGCAAAACGTAAAATCAAAACCGGCACTTTTTTACAAAAACTTCATATTGCTCCGGCGACGTAGTCGCTCAGATAATCAAATTCTGAAGTCAGGCGTCCTTTCTCCGCGATCATTCCCCGCCGGATCACGTCGCTGTCGTAGCCTTTCAATAATTCGGGCAGGATACGTTCGAGCAGTTGGCGGCCGAAGAAAGCCGAGGCGTCGCGGGGGAGTTCGGAGGGCAGGTTGTCGATCGCCATGATATCGACGGCGTGTTGTTGGTACGGTGCGCATTCCTGGCCGGTAGCCGGGTCGAAGCCGTACACCGGATCGGCGATAGTGCTGGCGCGGATCGTGCTGGGCACCGAGGCGCCGGGCATGATGTCGCAGGTAATATCGGCGATTACTTTTATCTGGAAATCAGGCTGTTGCATTTCTTCGACGGTAAAAAACGCGGGCGCTTTTTTATCGTAAAAGATACCGTTGATAAAAAGGTCGGCCCGGCGGAAATACGGTGCGAAGGCGCTGCGGTATTCATCGGCGTGGGCGTAAAAGTGTTTTTTATCGAAAGGCTGGTCGTTGCGCCGTACGACATAATCCTGGGCGTGCAGCTGGGTAAAAACGGGTTCCTGAAACGCCTGCTGCAGGAAAGCGACCGGCGCCACCTGGCGGATACCCATGTCTTTGAGGTTTTTGGCTGCGCCGGAAGAAACGCGTCCGCCGCCGGTGAGCACGATGCGGAGGGGCGGCAGGCTCAGTTTTTCGTAAGCGGCGAGGGCCTCGGCGTAGTCGTGGCATTGAAAAAGGCGGGGCAGATGGAACTGGCCGCTGCGCTGGCCCCAGGTCCAGAGGCCGTTGTGGGCGCCCACGATGCCGGCATAGAACCCGAAAGCGATGAGGCGTTCGCCGCGTTCATTGGTCAGCACCTCGTAGTCGATCAGCCGGATACGCCGTTCCAGGATGGTCTGGAGCAGGCCGCGGTTGTGCGGTTGTTTTTTGATGGTATGGGAGAAGAAGAGGTAGGTTTTGTCGGGCATCAGTTGATCGAGCGGCACTTCCTTTACCCCGATCAGCACGTCGCAATCGCTCAGATCTTCCTGTAAGGTGACCCCGTGGGCGCGGAATTCGTCGTCTTTAAAACTGCGGACGGGAGAAGGTTGCACCACGATGCGAAGGGGGAGTTCGACCTGCGCCTCGGCGCATTGTTCGGGGGTCAGCGGGGAGCGGGCGTCGGGCGGGACTTTTCCCTCCCGGATAATTCCAATCTTGATCATACCAGGTCAGCGGGTTGGTTAAGGCGGCGCAAAGGTAAGCTGTCGCGGGGGCTGTAATGGCAGGGGAAAAAACATCTGTTGTAAAAATCTGCGTTTCCTGTCTGGTCCGAGAACTTTCCGAGGTTACTTTTGGTTTACCTTTGCGTCCCAATGATCGAAAAGGCGGGTTAAAGAATTCGTCTTTCGTCATTGCATGGGGGCTGTTTGGTATCGACGGGAAAGAAAGTTGTTTCGTAAGCATGCCAGGGCATGAGCGGTTACCCTGTAAAAAACAACGTTCGACAATTGAATGGCAACTATCAGTATGCCATGGCTGCCTAATTCTAGCGAGTTAGAACGCCATTGTGCCGCGTGAAGCCTGCGCTCAGCGCCGCTTCTTAGCCTTGATGCCTGCTACACAGGCCGCCGCACATCATCAAAAAAGCAGGATTGCCCGAGGGAGTGTCTCGACCCAAAGGTGAAATCAAGGGGCTAAGGCGCGAACCGGTACGTCTCCGAACCTGACCCGTGCCCGACAATCTAATCGGAAACTAAGCATGTAGAAAGCGTTGCGGCGCTTTGTCCGGACGCGGGTTCGACTCCCGCCAGCTCCACAGATTCACAAGCCAATCCTCTGGTTTTCAGGGGGTTGGCTTTTTTAATATCCTGAGGCCGGGTAACGCCGCCACCCCATGCCTAGCCATGAAAGGGCGACAGGCCCCAGCGAGGGGTATCGCCCCTTGGTCGCGATAGGCGATAGGATAATACCCGCCTCCCATCAATTATTAGTCCTTCGTTTGGTGGAAACTATCAAATATGATATTTACATACTCCGACTGCCCAATTGGAATAGACTTTGTCTGAAAACATCGACTTATAATTGGAATAGTCATAAAACAACAAATCCATTTTGAGCGGTTTGAGAGGGAGTTAATTCGCCATTTCACCTTGACACGAGGTTTTATTAGTTTTGCCACTTTACAATCCGCGTCAACCATAAGGCATGGCAACCACAAAATTCTTTACTAACGAAGGCGATAATACCCTGGTCAACAAGTTTCAGAATATTATTAAACGTCTGAATATCTATTATTTTGACGCATTGGTTGGGTATTTTAGGGCATCTGGCTACTTTCAGGTACGCGATATTTTGAAAAATGTGGCTCAAGTGCGAATCCTTGTGGGCATTGATGTGGATAACCTAACCGCCAAGTATTACAATAAAGGCAGCGAAATCCGTTTCATGGCCGATGACGTACGAAATGATTTTGAAGAATTTATCCGTGAAGACATCCAAAAATCCGAGTACAAACGAGAGGTAGAAGAAGGTATTATCGAATTTGTAAACGACATTGCATCAGGCAGAATTCAGATGCGTGCCCACCCAGACAAGCGCATCCATGCCAAAGTTTACATTTTCAAAGAAAAAGACAAGCATGACGAAGGCTATGGGAGGGTCATCACAGGAAGTAGCAACCTGACGGACAGCGGCCTC
>JADZFP010000361.1 GCA_020849825.1 Saprospiraceae bacterium | reverse complement strand
GCTTTTATTCATAATCGCGGGTTGTTGCTGCGCTCAACATCGCCGACCTGGAGGTCGGCGCTACAGACCGACGCTGAGCGCGGAAGTGCCCCGCGATTAACAGCCATTGCCCGAAACGAACTTTAAACGATATATCCTGCACTCAGCTTTTATTCATAATCGCGGGTTGTTACTGCGCTCAACATCGCCGACCTGGAGGTCGGCGCTACAGACCGACGCTGAGCGCGGAAGTGCCCCGCGATTAACAGCCATTGCCCGAAACAAACTTTAAACTGTTTATCCTGCGCTCAGAATCGCCGACCTGGAGGTCAGCGTTACTTAATAATCGCGGGTTATTTCTTCTCTCAGAATCGCCGACCTGGAGGTCGGCGCTACAGCCCAGACATGAGATACCTTCCATTTGTTGCCTTGATGTTTTTAGCCGCCTGCACGGCCAATGCCCCCACCCCCAGCGCCACCCCCGGCGCGCCACCCGCCGATCTCTCCGCTTACCACCGCGCCACTTTTGCGGGCGGTTGTTTTTGGTGCGAAGAGGCAATTTTTGAAAGAATAACAGGCGTGGCCGAGGTCATCTCCGGGTATTCCGGCGGTTCGGAACCCAACCCCAGCTACGAACAGGTGGGTTCGGGGGCTACCGGTCATGCCGAAGCATTCGAAGTGTACTACGATTCCTCCAAAATTGATTACCCCTCGCTTTTGCGGGTTTTTCTGGCCTCTATCGATCCAACCCAGGTGAATGGCCAGGGACCCGACCGCGGTATGCAATACCGGTCCATCGTTTTTTACAACAATGAAACCGAACGCAGAATGGTCGAACAGGCCCTGTCGGATTTGGCCCAATCGGGGAAATATAACCGGCCGATTGTTGTCCAGTTCGTCCCGTTCCAGAAATTCTGGCCCGCCGAAGACTACCACCAGAACTACGTACAACATCACCCTGAAAACCCCTACGTACAGCACGAATCGTTGCCGCGTATGAAACGTACTCTCCAACTGGTGCCGGAACTGGTGAAAGGAAACCAATAAGCCCAGCAGGGGAATTTTTCCCGGCAATGCCATTTATTCCCAACCTTTGCGGATAAAGCACATTGATTCCTGCATGACGTCTCTGCCCACCCTCCTCTCCAGAATTACCGATTATTCCGCCACACACCCTTTCCCCGACTCCCCGCCGGGCCTCTACGAACCCTGCGATTACCTGCTCGCCCTGGGCGGCAAGCGCCTTCGGCCGGCCCTGCTGCTCATGGCGTACGAATTGTTCCGCGACGACGTAGACGCTGCCCTGCCGGCCGCCTGGGCCGTCGAATTGTTCCACAACTTCACCCTCATGCACGACGATATCATGGATGCCGCCCCGCTCCGGCGCGGACAACCGACCGTGCATACCCGCTGGAATCCCAACACCGGCATTCTTTCGGGCGATGTCATGCTCATTTACGCTTACCGCCACCTCCTGAGCGTGGGCGACGACGCGGCGGCGCGAGCCCTTGTCGGGGTATTCAACCGGGTGGCGATCGGGGTCTGCGAAGGACAACAAATGGATGTGAATTTTGAAACCCGCGACGACGTGAGCCTGCCGGAATATGTCCGAATGATCGAACTGAAAACCGCCGTACTGCTCGGCGGCGCACTCGAAATGGGCGCTCTGGCTGCCGGCGCTTCGGGCAGCGATGCGGGTCATTTGTACGAATTCGGCCGCCTGGCCGGCATTTCTTTTCAAATTCAGGACGACCTGCTCGATACCTACGGCGACCCCGCCAAATTTGGCAAACAGGTGGGCGGCGACATTCTCCAGAATAAAAAAACCTTCCTGGTGCTCAAAACCCTGGAAATCGCCGCGCCGGCCGACCAAAGCGAACTCCACCGCTGGATGCAAACCGGCGCCGACGCCCCCGGAAAGGTGGATGCGGTGCGGGCTATTTTCGACCGCAACAATATTCCCGCCCTGGTGGCAGCCGAACAGGCCCGCTACCGTGAAGAGGCTTTCCGGCATCTCGATGCCGTGCAGACGCCGGAAAGCCGCAAAACCGTATTGCGGGAAGCCGTAGAGGAGTTATTGGTCCGGCAATTCTGACAAACGGCGCCGCCACCACCACATGCCGGCCCGGGCGGCCCACATTTTGACCAAAAATTTCAAACCCTTGCCGCTCATGCCGGCTCCTGCCAGGCGGGTTTTGTGCCAGTGCACGGCATTGACCGTCCAGCGCACAGCAAAATCGTAGTACCGGCGGGGATAACTGCGCCGGAAATCCAGGTCGCGGTCGGTGCGTTGCGTCCAGGGCAGGGCGGCAGTAGCGCTGGATTGCACTTCTTCGTACAAACCGGTGCCTTTGATGGGATAAGCCACGGTGATGGTAAACAAATCGGGATTCGATTCTTTCAGGTGGGTGACCGTCTCCCGGATATCGGCTTCCGTCTCGCCGGGATAACCCAGCATGATGAACGTGCCCGCCTGAATTCCCGCCCTTCGCGCTGCCCGGATCATTTCGCGCACCTGCCCGACTTCTACCCGGCGGTCCATGGCGTCGATGATGCGTTGGGAGCCGCTCTCGGCGCCGATCCAGACGCGGAAACAGCCGCAGGCTTTGAGTTGGGCAATAACGGCTTCATTGAGCCGGTCGGCGCGGGTGATACATTCAAAAGCGACGCGAACGCCCCGGGATTCCAGTTCGCGCTGAAATTCGGCCAGCCATTTGTGGCTCACGGTAAACACGTCGTCGACAAACCAGATCAGGTCGAAATCGTATTCCGCCTGCAAGGCGGCAATTTCGGCGACCACTGCCGCGGGCGACCGCCGGCGGTAACTCTGGCCGTATACGGCAGTGGAGCACCACCGGCAGGTGTAGGGGCAACCGCGCTGGGTGCTCAGGCTGAGGGCCGAATGCCCGTGCGCTTTTTTCCAGGCATCGAGGTAAAGCCGCAGGTCGATTTTGTGGCGGGCGGGCAGGGGGAGATCGTCCAGGTCGCGGAGTTTTTCGCGGGCGGGCGTTTTGAACACCGTGCCGTCGTCGAGTCGCAGGGCAAGGCCGGGAATATGGGCAAACAAGGCGCCCGGCAGCGGCCCCTCGGGCAAGGCAGCGACCGCCAGCGCAATATCGAGCAGGGTTTGCTCCCCTTCACCGATCACGATCAGGTCGGCGCCGGCCGAAAGGTAATCGTCTGCATTGTGGGTCACGTCGGGGCCGCCGAGCACGATCAGGGTGTGGCGCAGGGGCGCCTGTTGCCGCACGTAACGCATGATGGCCAGAATGTTCAGTTTGGTCATCAGGTTGACGTACAGGGCCAACACGCGCGGCGGGTTTTGCAAGAGTTGCGTTTCCAGCAGGTCTTTGCTGGAAAAAGTCGTGTCGAACACCATATTCTCCACCCCATGCCGGTCGAGCCAGGCCGCCAGGTACAAGAGTCCGAGCGGCGGATAGGGCTTCATGATGACCTGTTCGCGGGGGTCTTCATGCAGGAAGTAGCCGTGGGTGAGGAGGAGGGACAAGGGAGTTGTTAGTGATGAGTGATAAGTGGATAGTGATGAGTTATTCGTCGGCGAAGGGGGTGGCGTAGCCCATTTCACGGATAGACAGGCCGGTTTTTACTTTGAGGGTGTCAATGATTTTTAATCTTATGGCCAGCAGATCATCCGGCATAAAGGCATCGGCCTCGGCAAATTCACGCCGCACGCCGTCATGCCCGGCCAGTTCAAAATAGTCCCGTTTGCGCAGTTCGCCCGCCCGGTTGATATAGCCGTCGTAATGATCGATCGACTGAATGTCGCTGAACGCATATTCGTAATGAACGGGCCACCATTTGTCGCGTACCACGATTTTCTCCCGGGTCAGGATCATGGGCGTACAAATCATTCCCCACCAGCCAGCAATCGCAAGGAGCAGCAGAAACCAGACCAGGGGAAGGGCCGCGCGGCTGTCCAGGTTGTTTTTCCATTCGGAAAACTGTTTGAACCGCTGCCAGCCGTCTTCGTCGGTCATGGTTCGAATCCACACGCTCGACAAGGGGCCTGCCAGGGCAACACCGAAGATAAACGAGACGGCATAAAACTGCCAGTTGCTCAGCGGCACATACGCTATCGTATCGGCCGGCAAGCGGAGCGTGGCAAAATACAAGGCGCGAAAAAGCAGTCCCAGCACCCAGGTAATCAGTCCCCAGTTGACAAAAAACAACAGGAGCTGGATGCGGTACAGGCGCATAAACCGCGGTTTTTCCTCCAGAATTTCTTCCAGTGGATAAAGCGGGTCACGTTTGTAGGGCCAGAACTTGCGCAACAGGCCCATTAATAATTCTCGAAGCAGGTGTTCCATGGCGTTTATTTACCGGCAAAAATCCGAACAAAGTCCCGCATTTGGCGAACTCCGGCGGAAGAGGCTAATTTTGTACAGTAAAATGGAAGACAAAGCCCAACAACTCGAAGAAGAAAACCGCAGGCTCCGCGAAAAGGTTGAACAACTCGAATCGCTGGTCGGCGCCCGGCAGGCTGCCCGCCGCCGGCTGGTCAAGGTTGTGGCCGGTACTTTTGCCGGCAAATCGCTCTATCACAGCGTTTCCCGCCTCGTCGACGACCTGGCCGAGCGGCGGGTCGACCGCGATACGATCCGCGACGTGGCCTACGCCACCCTCAAACGCATTACACGCGTGGGCACGATCACGCTTCTGCTGGCCCTGGCGCCGCTCACCCTGGCTTTATTGCAAACCTATTACCTGAAAAAACAAAACGAGAAGTTCGACGTCCAGAACAAACGTATCGAACAACAAACCTATCTGCAGGAAGCCGAACGCCGCAGTTCGCTGGTCTTTTTGTTCGACAATGTGCTCGACCGCATGGACGACGAACTGCGCCGCAACCCTGCCGGTCGCGAACTATCGCCCCAGTTAATCGGCCGGATCGTGGCGCTGAGCAAGGCGCTCAAACCCTATCGCTACCTCGAAGGCGACACCATCACCAGTCGTCAGAGTAGTCCCGAACGCGGCCAGTTGCTCCTCAGTCTGGTGGCCAGCAAACTGGGCCGCAACACGTACGACCAGATCTATCTGCTGGCCGATTTTTCCTATGCCACCCTCGAAAACGTCAATCTCGACAAGGCTTATCTGGCCAATATCAATTTGGCGTATGCCCAGTTAAAGTCGGTGTCGCTCAGCGGCGCCGATCTCCGGAATGCCAATTTCGAAGGCTCCGAATGGGACGATGCGCACGTGGTTTTCACACCGGCCAAACCCTTTGCCGCCAATTTCGACTTTGCCAATTTTTACCGTGCCACGCTTCGCCGCTGCGACCTGAGCGGCGGGGCGTTTGCCTATACCAACTTTACCGGGGCGCGGCTCGACCGGGTTGTGTTTCGCGAAGCGTTTTTCCACCAGGCCAAATTCCCCCTGGCCGCTGCCGATTCCCTGAATTTTGACCGCGCCGTGCTGTTGAACACACGTTTCGACCTGCCGTCTACTCCCCCGGTCCATTTTTCGTTCGAATCCGCCCGGGTCGATACCGCAACCTTCCGTCAACTGGATGCGCT
>JADZFP010000360.1 GCA_020849825.1 Saprospiraceae bacterium | reverse complement strand
CATCGCACCAGGGCCTTCAACCGCACCCTGATTTTGTCGGACACGCAAACCGAAAGCAGTTTGTTCACCGAACGATTCAACCCGGAGCAAAACCGCCGCTGGAACGTCAACCTGAATTACCGCTATGCCGATACACTGGGGCTCGAATGGACAATCGACGCCGACCGCATTCTTTTTACCCAGTCGTCGCAAAACACCCTGAATAATCAGCGTTTCGACCAACAAGGAAACGCTACTGATTTCGACCGGCTTGTAACGGCTATCAACGGCGACATCGGGGTTTGGGTACTCAAATCGGACTGGGCAAAAACCACCCCCTCGGGTTACAAAGCCGAAGCCGGATTCAGAACAAGTTGGTCGACAACCGACCACGATCTTTTCACCACGGTCGATCCCGGCGATGGCCCTACCCCGGACACCAGCCGGAGTAACCTGTTCCGTTTTGATGAAAATATCGCGGCTGCATATGCCAACTATGGCCGCCAGTCGGGCCCCTGGCGCTGGCAAATCGGCGTTCGCGCCGAACGTACGCGCATCGACGGCCGTTCCCTGTCGCTTACCGGCCAGACGGACAACCGCCCCGACACCGCTTATCTGGGCATCTTCCCGACAGCCTATTTGCAGTTTCAGCCTGCCGATGATCACCAGCTCGGCTTGTCGCTCAACCGCCGTCTCGACCGCCCTGCGTTCCAGGACCTCAACCCATTTATCTGGCAGATTGATCCTTACACCTCCGAACAGGGCAATCCGTACCTGCGGCCGTCTTTTTCGTGGAACGGCGAGATCAGCTATTCGTACAAAGATGCAGCCGGGCTCTCCATTGGCTATACGCGTACAACGGCCGGGGTGAGCACTATCGCCAGGCAGGTCGGGGAGCAGGTATTTACCCAGCCGGACAATTTGAGTCGTCAGGATCAGATCAGTTTTAACCTCAATTCTCCCCTTCCGATCAAAGACTGGTGGGAGGGCTACCTCTGGATCGGCGTTTGGCACAACCGCTTTCGGGCCCAGCTGTCCGATGGCCTGCTCGACGCCCGGGCCTGGGGTGGCGGATGTTATTTGAGTCAGGAGTTTACGCTGCCCCAATCTTTTCGCGTTGAAGTGTCCGGGTGGGCTCAGTTCCCCACGCGCGACGGTATGTTTACCAACGAGGGAATCTGGAATGCCAATCTTGCATTCAAAAAGAACCTTTTGAGCGACCGGCTTACGCTGCGCCTGGCCTGGTGGGACGTTTTCGACAGCCAGCGCTGGGTGCAAAAAGTCGACTTCGGACCGGTACGCGGCAGTATGCGCAACGACTGGGAAAGTCAGCAGCTCAATATTGGTTTGTCGTGGCGTTTTGGCCGGAATTCAGACAATGCACGTGATCGCAATATCGGTGCAGAGAAAGAGAATTCGAGGATCAAGGGAGGGCAGTAACGACGGCCTGTAACGCCGCTGTAGCGCCACTGTAGCGCCGACCTCCAGGTCGGCGATGTTGAGAGAAAAAATTACCCGCGATTATCAGCCATTGCTCTTTTCGAAGATTGCAAGTAGTTTCTTTTCGGAGCAATCGCGATTAATCGCGGGTTGTTGCTGCTCTCAGCATCGCCGACCTGGAGGTCGGCGCTACAGCGGCGCTACAGCGCGCTACAGTTACTCCGCACCATCCGTCCGAGCCCGATCGACGGCGAAACCACCGATCACCTGGCCGCAAAGCAACCCGGCTTCGCAATCCATTCGATAGTGAATACCGCCGTACAAACGCGATAATGAAGCCTCATCGGCCCAGGCATTAAAGGTGGCCGCCTTTGAGGGGAACAAGTGCCCCAGTACGGTAGCCCCGGTAGCAGAAAAGGTGGAATGCCCGGAAGTGTAGGCGGGGAAATTGGGCAATCCCGTCAGGGTTTTGATCGAGGGGTCCATCTGGCTGGGGCGCGGGACCATGTAGTAGTATTTGGTTTCCCAGCAGGCAATGGCGGCATCCATCATGGCCATGTTCAGGAGGGCAAAGTTGCGGGCAGCCCGTACTTCGCTCTGCCCGGCGTTGTAAATTTCCTCAAAGGCAAACACGTTCCAGTGGCCTGGAGGGGTGTAGGTTCCCGTACCGTCGGCCCAAAAATGTACGATGCGCATTTTTTCACGGTCGGAAGGGTCGGCTTCGCGCTTGACTTCTTCCAATTCGGCTTTGAAAGCATCTGAATTAACCGACGGCGGAGGAACAGGGCGAATTGATTCGATATTGGCAGGGTCAAACAACCAGGGTTTGACGGCGCCGAACATCATCAACATGCCCGGACGGCGCGGGCTTTCCAGGCTTATCCATGAAGTTTCGCCCAAGGCTTCAACCCGTTGCTGCAAACTGTCCTGAATGGATTTGCTGCCGATCGCGTTTTTCATACCGTCGCTTTTGGCGCGGTTGAGCACCTTCGCAGCCACCGATTTGCCCAGATTGAGACCGGCCGTAACATCGGATGCCACGGCGGCGCCGGCCCATTGTTTGTACCAGGCAGCTTCATTTACCTTTTCATTGATAAATGCCGTGTCGGCAGGAAACAGTGCGCGCAGCATGGTAAAGGCGGCGCCGGCGACTACGGCGTCTTCAAGCGGGTAACTCGGGAGGCTTGTTTTCGCCACGTGATACGGCTCGATGGTCGCATCGACGTTGTACGGCGCCGGGCGGTTATACAGGCTCTTGAAATGCCAGCCGGCCACCAGGGCGTCAAACTGCGCCACGCTGGCATAGGCATAAGCGCGGGCGGAGTAGGGCGGATTGGCAAACGGAAATTCCGGATAGGAAAACGGGTTGCTGGCATCCGGCACGGGATAAGTACCATCGGCATTGGGCGCCGGCGCAAGGTTGTATTTGGCAACGAGGTAGCGCATGATCTCGTTCCAGCGCAGCACCGAACCCGCACTCCAGTAGCGGATGATTTCTTTCTGCTTATCGCTCAAACCGGCCAGCGCTTGTTTACCGGCAGCCAGTTCGGCCTGGTATTCCGCCGAATTTACGTCGGACGGCGCCGGCACAGCGACTTCATCGGGCGTAGTCAGAACGACCGTTTTCCAGACGCCGGCGTTGAGGTCCTGACTGGCGGGCGACAAGGCTTGCAATTCGGCGTATTCGCCTGTCACATCTTTGTCGCAAGCAGAAAATGCGAAGAAAAGCACAGAAAAAGCAAGTAGGGAGAGTATATGTTTTTTCATTTCTATGAAATTGAAATTCAATTGAATAAATAATAAAAGCCGGAAAGAAAACCGGGCTTGAACAATGGTATTCGCCCCCGGTTTCTAACACGCTTTCACAAAACTTAATCCTTGTTGAAATTGATAAATTTGGTCAGCCCGAGGGTCCAGCCCAGCGACTTGCCCATGTTGCGGCCGGCAACGGTTTGATTGATCTGGCCGAGCACCTGGAGATCTCCCAGGAACGGGAGACGGTAGAATGCCTCCACCCCGACGCGCGTAACGTCCATGTTGTTGGAGGGGAAAGGCATATCCTGCCGGCGAATGTCGAAGCCGCCCAGGGTCATGTTGTGGCTGGCCGTCAGTTCGGCGCCCCAGCGGAACGAGTAGTAGCCGCCCCGGAAGTACAATTGGGCAGCGTCGGGCATCTCCACTTCATTAGAGTAGATTTGTTCGGTGGTGTAGTACGACTCTCGATCGATCTCGATATTGCTGCGCAGGGTATAGGTACCCGATAGTAAAAAGGTAAGATTGTTCTCGGCTGCATAATGCAAAATACCGCGCCCGAAGAGGGTTTTGCTTTGCAGACCGATCGACATGGGGAGAAAATCGGCCACGTAATCCGTCAGGGGCAGGGAACCGCCCGCGACCGCCTGTACCGACATCCGGCCACCCAGGCCATTGAATGCGACGACGTTGTATTTAAGCCCCAGGGTAAGATCCTGGATGCCGGACTGGCCGGCGAGTGTGCCGGCGCTGGCTTCCGTCCAGACGTAGGGCGCCATCACCACGGCATTGAGTTTGTTGGTGATGCCGTAATTGAGCCCGAGCATCACGTTTTGCGTAGTGACGGTACCGATGGTGCCATTGGTACGCAGCAGGGTGCCTTCCCAGTATTCATCCCAGGCCTCGTGGGTATAGAATGCGCCGGCGCAGAGAAATTTTTTATTCATAAAAATGCCGTCGGTCAGGCTCTGGGCGCCGGAAAAAACCGGAAACGACCCGAAGCCGCCCAACAGCAGGAGCAGGGACAGAGTAGTGCGAAAATTCATACGATGCGACAGGATTGATAAACAAAGAACTGCCTGCAAAGAACCGCCCCTCCGTCGTGGGGCTCCTTAGAACCGGTTTATAATTTCCTTAGAAATTACTTAGAAGCCTCTTCAACCAACTCCAGCGACCAGGTGATCGGGCAATGGGCTTTCAGCATGGCCGTCACGCCGCAGTATTTTTCCTGGGAGAGTTCGATGGCCCGGCGAATCTTTTCCTCGCTGAGGTTTTTGCCTCGCACCCGAAATAGCAGTCTGATTTCGGTATACACCCGCGGATGTTCTTCCGTCAGCGGGGCGGCTGCCTCGATTTCAAGGGTGTCAAACTTGACGCGCATTTTGGGCAAAAGCGCGGCGAGATCGATACCGGTGCAGCCTGTGAGGGCAACCAGCAACAGCGACTTGGGGCCGGGGCCGGAATCGTCGCCGGCCTCCGGCTTGGAATCGATCCGGACGACGTGGTTGCCAACTGTGCTGTCGAAGGCCATTTTGCCGGCCCAACGGGTAGTGACGTGGTGTTCGCTCATGTGAATGGTGCGGATGTGATTATCGATTTCGTATAACAATCCAGATGCAAGGCTGTTGTAAAAGAAAAACCATTTATCATGCGCTTTGTATCTGTATTTGCTTTTCTGTTATTTGCCCTTGCTGGCGCTGCCCAAACGCCAAATAACCCCACCGACAGCCGCGAAACCCTGCGCTGGGTCCAGTCTGTTTCCGTAAAAATCGACTCCTCGCTCGACCTGGCGACCCGGGGTGAAGGTCAGTACAACCTCCTGCTCTATTTATATATTGTCTGGGAAGACTTCACGGCCGTGGCCCATGCCGGTTTGTATTGCCACAACGCCCGTATCGCGGCCGAACGCGGCCGGCAAATTTGCGACCTCACCCAGTTCAAAGAAGAAAAAGACCTCATGAGCCTGAAAGTGCGCGCTGCCGAAGCCCGATTGCAGGCCATTCGTATGCGCGAAGCCGCCGCCGCTTGTATGCCGGCCGCCGAAAAAGGGTCGGCAGGCTACCAACTGTCCGACGTTTTGAGAAAAGACGCTGAAATCGTGTCCAACGACCTGCAGGACGCGCTGGCCGTCGCCGATTTCCATGTCATGGCCCAAAAACTGGAACATGCCCTCGACATACTTCACGACATGGAGTACCTCTCCGAACAATTGCCCAATTGCCGCAACACCCGCGAACAAGTGCTGATCGCAACGCAGGCCTGCAGCAACGCCCTGACCTCCGATTCCTGGGAAAAAGCCGCCCAATTTGCCCGAACGGCACAGCAGGCCATGAACAACATTCTACAAAGCGAAGGCTGCCGTTGAACGGACAAAAAGGTTTTTCCTACTTTTCCGCCCTCATTTATCCGCTACCCTGTCATCATGGAAAGAATCAGTGTATTTGATATCTTTAAAATCGGTATTGGCCCTTCCAGCTCGCATACCATGGGCCCCTGGCGGGCCGCCCAGCGCTTCGTCAACGAAATTGCCGCCCAGGGCCGCCTGCACGAACTCGCCGAAGTACAGGTCGAACTTTACGGCTCGCTCGCCAAAACCGGCAAAGGCCACGGCACCGACCTCGCCGTCATCCTCGGCCTCAACGGCGACGACCCGGTGACCATCCCCGTCGATCAGGTGCAACCCACCCTCGACAATATTCGCAACACCCGGCGCCTGCTGCTCGGCGGAATACATGCCATCGATTTCGATCCCGAACAACACATCCTCTTTCACTTTGAAACCAGCTTACCCTACCATGCCAACGGACTGATATTCAGGGCTTTTTACCACGACGACACCGGTGAAAGTCAAACCTACTACTCCGTCGGCGGAGGGTTTGTGGTCAAAGAAGGGGAAGAAAACCTGGTCAGTGCGGTACAACTCCCCCACCCGATCGACCGGGGCGCCGACCTCGAACGCTGGTGCCAGGGCAATACCCGCCCCATCTCGGAAGTCGTGTGGGACAACGAACGCACCTGGCGTACGCCCGAGCGCATCCGGACCGACCTGCTGGCCATCTGGGAGGTGATGAAACAATGCGCCTTCATCGGCGCGCATACCGACGGCGTGTTGCCCGGCGGCCTCGACGTGGTGCGGCGCGCCCACACCCTGAACGTCAAATTACTGGGCGAAACCCCTTGCGCCAATGCCGACGAATGGATCGCCCGGATAAAGGCGGGCCGCTGGACTTTCCAGGAAATTCTCAAATGGGTCAGTTGTTTCGCCTTGGCCGTCAATGAAGAAAACGCGGCGTTCAGCCGGGTGGTCACCGCCCCGACCAATGGCGCTGCCGGCGTTATACCGGCGGTTTTGCTGTACCACGTGTGTTTTTCGGAACATTTTCAGGACGACGATATTGTCCGCTTCCTGCTCACCGCCGGCGAGTTCGGCAGTTTGTTCAAAAAAGGCGCGACTATCTCGGCCGCCATGGGCGGATGCCAGGCGGAGATCGGCGTATCGTCGGCCATGGCCGCGGGGGCGCTGACGGAATGCCTCGGCGGATCGCCCGGCCAGTGCATGATGGCCGCCGAAATTGCAATGGAACACCATCTGGGGATGACCTGCGACCCTATCGGCGGACTGGTGCAGGTGCCCTGCATCGAGCGCAAGACCATGGGCGCCATCAAGGCCATTACCGCCAGCCAGATTGCGCTGGAAAGCGACCCATCCAAGGCCAAAGTCAGTCTCGATGCCGTGATCAAAACCATGAAAGAAACGGCCGACGACATGAGCCACAAGTACAAAGAAACCTCCGATGGCGGCCTGGCCGTGCAAATCTCTGTGGGTCTGATCGAGTGCTGAGGCGGTGTTTGTCACAGCGGTGTCTGCGCAATGTCATTTGTCTGCAAGTAGTTGTTTCGACTGGTTTTTGCCGCTTTTTCGGCCTATACTTTTGTGCCGTCAAGAAAAAAACGGCATAACCATGAAAGTACGTCTTACGATTTCTACCCTGCTTGCAACGAGCATTTTTGCGTTCTCCCAAACCACTTTCGATCAGATTTCCGCTGGACAGGGCTACGGCCAGTCGGGTTATTTTTACCTGAACAACGGAAGTTCGCAACAAGTCGCCTACAACGCCTGGGACATTGCTTTTTCCAACCTGAACGTCCAGTCTGCCGGTATTTTTATCAATGAAAGCACCAACAGCAGCGGCGGCCAGACCGGTCCGGCGCTTGAAGTGTACGACGCACTGACCGACAATTTTAACGATATCATCGACCCGGCCCTGTTTACCGAACGGCTGTACAACCCCGAGACCAACTGGGGCGAAGGCGCATTTAATATGCCACGCGACCTCGGCAATCCCTTCGATTTCGGTTGGGGCCTGTACAATCCCGGCCAGTTCAAGGTGGTGGGCAACCGCGTATTCGTGATCAAACTGCGCAACGGCGACCACAAAAAGATCATTTTTGACGAATACACCGGCACGAGCTACAAATTCCGCGTCGCCAACCCCGACAACAGCGACCTCGCCGAGCACACCATCAACACCAACTTCGGCAACGGCAGCCCGCTGATTTATTTCAGCCTCGGCGCCAACGGCGCCAATGTGACCACCCCGCTCAACTGGGACCTCGTCTTTTGCCGCTACGTCGACCCGCTCGACGACGGTCAGGGCAACACCCTTCAATACAATGTAACCGGCATCCTCTCCGGCGACGGCGTACAGGTAGCCCGCGCGGCCGGTGTCGACCCGAATACGGTGGATTACCTGGATTATGTGGACTCTTTCTCCACCGAACTCGACCGTGTCGGCCACGACTGGAAATCGTTCAACCTCCAGCAAGGCGGCTGGATCACGACGCCCAACCTGGCTTATTTTGTCAAAACCAAACAGAACAAACTGTACAAGATTGTCTTCATCGACTTCGAAGGATCGAGCACCGGCGCCGGCACCATGGAACGCACGTTCCTGGGTCAGTTGAGCGCAGCGCAGGATCTGCCGGCCGGTATCGATGAAGTGCTGGTATACCCCAACCCGGTGGCCGAGCGGATGACGCTCTCGTTCACAAGCCAGGCAGCCGGCGCCGCCAATTTGCGGCTGCTGAGCCCCGACGGGAAAATGGTGTGGAGCGGCTCCATTCGTTTGCAAAACGGCCTGAACGTAGCCGAAATCGAACTGCCCGGCCTCCATGGCGGCTCGTACTTGTTGAACGTACAAACCGCCGCCGGACAGTTTTCCCGCCAGATTTCGGTGGGCAAGTGACACCTCTTTCTCCGATCCTGTTTCCAATACGCACTTTTTCAGGAAACCGAACTCATCCATGCGATCCTCTTTCTGCCTTGTCCTGATGGGTTTGTTGGGCGTAACAACTGTTTACGCCCAACAAACCGACCCCCTGCTTCGCGAAGTGGTGGTCACCGCCCAGTTTGCCCCCACCGACGTGCGCAGCGCCACCCATGCCGTGCGCATCCTGCGCCGCGACCGCATCGAGCGGCTGGGCGCCAACAACCTCGAACAATTGCTCCGCCAGGAACTCAACCTGGGCATCGGGCAAGACATGGTGCTCGGCAGCAGCCTGTCGATGCAGGGCATGTCGGGACAAAACGTCAAAATACTCATCGACGGCGTACCGGTGATCGGTCGGCAGGACGGCAACATCGACCTCGGGCAGATCAACCTGGCCAACGTGGATCGCGTGGAATTGATCGAAGGCCCTACTTCGGTGTATTACGGCACCGATGCCCTGGCCGGCGTCATCAACCTGATTACCCGCCGCTCCCAACTCGAACCCTGGCGCCTCAGCGTCAACAGCCAGTACGAAACCCTGGGCGAACGCAGTCTGGGCGGCAGCGCGGGCGTCAGACTGGGCGAAAAATGGCTTTTGCTGGGCAGTGGCGGCTATGACCACTTCACGGGTTTCGATACCAGCGCCAGCAGCAGGAACCGGCTTTGGAACCCGAAAAAACAAACCTACGGCGACGCTACCCTGCGGTACAACGGGGCGGGCGATCACGTTTTCCGGCTGAAAGGCGCCCTGTTTCTCGAACAGGTAGACAACCTCGGAGAGGTCAGGCGGCCGCAATTCAAACCCTATGCTTTCGACGAATTTTACCGCACCCAGCGCCGCGACCTGGCATTTCTGCACGAAGGCTCCGTAGGCTCCGGCCTGTTCTGGAACAACACTCTGGGCGCCAATTTCTTCTACCGCGAAAAAGAAGCCCGCCGAACCGACCTCGAAACGGCGGAAACCATGCCGCTCAACGCCGAACAGGATACCATTCGGTTCAACAGCTATATGCTGCGCTCCGTGCTGGCCTCGCAAGGCGCTCACCGGCGCTGGCAATGGATGGCCGGTATCGACGGCCGCTACGACACCGGCTCCGGCCGCCGCATCCTCGATACACTCAACAACACCGTCGGCGAAAGCGCCATGCTCGACGCGGCCGTGCTGGGCAGTCTTCGCTTCCGCGCCACGGCCGACCTGAGCCTGGAAGCCGGCCTGCGCGCCGGCTGGAACAGCCGCTATAACGGCTCCGTAGTGCCCTCTTTCCACATCCGCCAAAACCTGGGCGAGGCATTCAGCCTGCGGGCCAGCTATGCCCGCGGATTCAGAAGCCCCGACATCAAGGAACTCTTTTTCTATTTTGTCGACGTCAACCACTACATCGTCGGCAATGCCGATTTGCGCGCCGAAACCACCGACAACGTGCAGGCAACGCTCGGCTGGCAGGGCAAAACCGGCGCAATCCGCTGGAATGCGCAGGTTTGCGGCTTCTCCAACTGGTTGCGCGACAAAATCGAATTGTACGAATTCGTCGACCTGCCGGGCGGCGGCATCGAACCCGCCCAGGGCGACACCACAACGCTGCGGTACACCTATTTCAACATCGACCAATACCGCACCCACGGCGCCACGCTGCGCGCTTCGGCCCAATGGCGCGGCCTGCGTCTCGAAGGCGCGACCAACCGAATCGGGCACTACAACCCCGAACACGACAATATGCCCGAAACGCCTGCTTTCACCTATACCCAGGAATGGAGCGGATCGGTGCAATGGGAGCACTCCGACGGCTGGAACGCCGGGGTGTGGGCGCGTACGACCGACCGGTTCGTGCGGTACTATCCCGAAAAAGAAAACGGCCAAACCATTGCCCGGCAGCGCATCATCAATGGTTTTACACAGATGGACGCTTCTGTCGGCAAATCGATGTGGAACAACCGAATCGTGCTCACCGCCGGCGTCCGCAACCTGCTCGACGTGCAATCCACGCTCATCACAGGCTCCGGAACGGGCAATCATACCGGCGGCGGCACCACGCAACAAAATATCAGTCCGGGCCGCAGCTGGTGGCTCCGTGCAACGGTGGCGATTGGTGGAAAAGGTTGATGGAAAAGGTTGATGAGGTTTATAGGGTTTATAGGGTTTATATAAAAGGAGGGTGGACGCTTGACAAGAGCATCCACCCTCCTTTTATATAAACCCTATAAACCTCATAAACCCTTATCAACCCTAATTATTTGGTGAGAATCAGCACAATTTGACCTACCTTAGCACTTGGAACAACTACCCGGTCGGTCCTGTCCTCGTTTCGTTTTTTCACCAACCGTTTCAAGCATGAAAAAATTTTTTGTTCCGGGTCTTGTGGCCGGCTTCCTTTTGCTGGCCCTCAGCTATGCAGGCCCTTATTTGATGATCGCCCTGTTTCCTTCCGTTGCCGAGGAGTATTACAACCCGGTTTTTGATCTGGAAGGCAACAAAACTTACCTCTATTTCCTGCACCCCTTTGTGCTCAGTTTTGCGCTGGCCTGGTTTTGGGATCGTTTCAAGCCCCTTTTCCATGGATCGTTCTGGTTTCGCGGGCTTGAACTGGGGCTTGTTTATGCGCTTGTCGCCACACTTCCCTCGATGTGGATTGTGTTCAGCGCCATGTCGGTATCGCCCACGCTGGTATTTACCTGGCTGTTGTACGGCTTGTTGCAGGCCGTGGTAGCGGGTTTGGTATTTGCGAAAATGAATCCGTAATCGGGCGCTACAAGTTTATTCGGTAGAGACGACCAGGTCGAAGTGAAAATCGATCTGGTCGTTTACTTTTATCATACCCAGCATGGCTTCGGGGGGCTGGATACCGAAATCGGACATGTAAAGTTGTTGTTGACCGACCAGTTGCAATTTCTTCGGCGCCAGCAGTTTTGCCCTGGCTTTGATGTCGCGGGTTCGGGTCACGCCTGTAATGCTGAGGTTCATCTTGGCATAGATATCGAACCAGCCGGCGCACTTCCCTTCCAGGCAATCCGGGTTTTGTATGGTTTCGAGCAAGGTGATTCGGATATTGGGGTATTTGTCAGCCTTCAGGGCCTTGCGCAAATCGGTTTCGATCTTGCGGTTGCGGCAATCGAGACCATTGACCGACAAATCGAGCCATGCCTCGCGGAAATGCACTTTCCAGCCTTTCTGTTCCAGCTCGACATAACGGGTACCCAATTGGTCGTCGCAGTGACAGGTGAAATTATTGACGTTGGTGGTGCCATACAGATACATCTTGCTGCCCCGTTCGATGGTATAGCGTTTTTTAAACAAATACCCTGAAGCGTTGGAGAAATCGCCCGCGGCCCCGCACAACAACAAAACGCAGCTTGTTACGAGCATAAAACGCAAGATGGAAAGGAATTGAAGCATCGCTTGTTTGGGTTTGTGATCGAAAGTTCAAAAAAAATCCCATAGCCTGCAGGCAGGCTATGGGATTGCTCCGGATTATCGCGTGAGGTTTTGTTCATGGAGTGTAATCAGGAGGCATCAGAAGCCTACAACAGCCGAGACCATAACACCCTTGATATTGCCTTCGTGGCGATAGTCGGTGTCGGGGAAGTCGGTGTAGTCCTGGATCATGAATTCGCCTTTCAGTGCCAGGTTTTCGGTCGGGTACCAGCCGGCGACGAAAGCCAGGCGGCTGATGCTGATGTCTTGCGTAAAGGCAGCGCCAGCCGGACGGCCGCTCATCGTGATGTAGCGGGTACCGAAGTAGAGTTGTTCGCGGGGCAGCGTGCGGTACACGAGTTCGCCGACCAATTGGGTAAACTGGCGTTCCGTTCCGTCGCGTTCAGCGTTGGTGCGGCCGGTCAGTTGTTCGTAGGAGCCGAAGAATTCGAGGCCGTAGAATTTCACGAACGGGTTGATCATGAAGGCCTGAATTTTGTTGCCCATAGCCGGGTTGAAACGGCCGGAGTCTTTATTGCCGGCATACGTGCTGGCTGCGCCGGTTCCGCTGACGGCGGGTTCCATCACCATGAAGTATTGCGAACCGGTGCGGTCGGCGGAGTACATCTGGTTGGAGGCGCTGCTGGCGTTGTTGACGAACGAACCGGACAAACGAATACGCAGGTTAGAATTGATGTTTTTGTCGTAGGCCAGTTTCAGGAAGACCGAAGGCTTGCGCTCGGTCGGCTCGACGTTCGGAGCCGTCGGCGTTTCGGAGTAAGTGTCGATATTACCTTTGATCAAACCCGACGACACGCCAATCATACCCATGAAACCGTCGAAGGGGAATACGTAAGCTTCACCGCCGATGTCGGTCGTGAAAGCGTCGAGAATGAAGTTTTCCACGAACGGGTTGTACATACCGTTACCGCCATCCGAACGACGGAATTGCATGTCGCCGAAGTTCTGCTGGAAGTGGCCCACTTTTACGCGGACGTACTTGGTGTACCATTCCGGATTGCCGAACATCGGCAATTTGTCGATCTGGATATAGCCGCCCTTCACCCAGAATTCGTTGTGGTGACGGGCCGACATATAGTTTTCGAGCGATACCCGGATACCGTCGCCGAGCTGCACATCGAAATTCAGGTTTGCCTGGGCGAGGTTGAAACCTTTCAGGGTAGCCTGGTTGGTGTCGAGACCCGCGTCTTTTTGTACGCCGTACAGCAGGTTTTTATTGGCGCCGTTGGTAGCAGCGGCAAATTTGGCTGCGTTTTTGTGCGTGAGGTATTGGTAGTTTTGGGTAAAAGCGCCGCCGATACGAACCTTAACACCGGTGAATTCCGGCTGATCGGCTGATTTGGAAGGTTCAAAAACATTGATACCGGTTTGGTCCCATGCACGGAAATACTGGATTTCCGGTTGTTGAGCCATGGCGAGCTGGGCAGTGACCAGCAGGAGCGCAAACAAGATAGACTTCTTCATACATTAGAGTTGTTGATTGAACAATAAGGATTGGCTTGTATCTGGTTGTTCAGGCTATTGTTTTTCTATTGTTTGATCAGTGTTACGGAGAAACTGATCTCCACTTCATCGCCGGTTGTGAGCGAACCCAGCAGGGCCGTCGGCGGCTTGATACCGAAGTCGGTCATTTTCAATTTCTTGGAACCGGAAAAGGACACACTGCCGTAGTTGTCAACCTTGGCGCTGACCCAGAGATCAACCTGCTTGGTCGTGCCGGCAATCGTAAGATCGCCCAGCGTGCCGACGGAGAAACTGCCCCCGCCTTTGGCGCTCAGACCCGTTACTTTGGTGAGCTTGTACGTGATTTGAGGGTAGGAACCCGACTTGAGGGCGTCGTAGGTTTTGCCGTCCATAATCGATCCCTTTTCGCTCTTAATACCTTTTACCGGAATCTCGACGTACAGGGATTTTATTTCTTTGAGGACGTTGGGTTCGGAAGTCATCTGACCGTAGCCGCGTACCTGCGTTACGTTGGACTGCCAGTCGTGGAGATTGGACGTGCCTTTGATGACCATCCAGTGTGAACCCAAATTATACTGCCCTTGCGCTTGCAACGTGAAGCCGACGAGAACAGACAGGACGAGAAGTAGTAATCCGCGTTTCATGATGTGTACCTTGATTTTGTTGATCAAAGGTATCGGTGCGATTTTCGCGGCTTCGCTGACGATTGTTAGGGCTCAAATTGATTGTAGTCAGTGGGAAGAGTAACGAAAAGCAGCGTCATGGGCCTGGCGGCGCCCGGAATAACATTTTTCCCATCCTATGTTCCTTTTGAAAAAAACCGGCCAACCCCCATTTTTACGGCATAATGTATTTCTACCAATTGTTCACCAAACCGAATTCCCCATGCGCTCTATCTTGCTGCTGTTTTATTTCTTGTGTATAAAACACCTGGCCATCGCACAGAATGTCGATCCCGCCAGCGTTGTTGGCAAAGTCATTTGCGGGTATCAAGGCTGGTTCAATTGCTACGGCGACGGATCGCCGGTTGCCAGCTGGCGGCACTGGACGGCCGGCGTATACCAGTCCAATATACCTAATCCGGCCCCCGGAAACGTCCGTTTTGAAGTCTACCCCGACGTGACGGAATACGGCTCCGGCCAGTTGTTCCCGACCAGCCTGGGGCCTCTGGGCGACGGCAACCCCGCGGTGCTTTTTTCTTCCTACCCCGAAGAAGTAATCGACCTGCACTTTTCCTGGATGGAACAACACGGTATCGACGGAGTCGCCCTGCAACGTTTTATCGCTGAAACCTTCGACGGCGTGTTCAAAGCCCATCGCGACAGCGTAGCCGCCCGCGTCGCCCGCCAGGCGACGGCCCACGGGCGTATGTTTTATATGATGTACGACTTGTCCGGACTGCCGGCCAGCCAGTACGACGCCGTAAAAACAGACTGGAGTAACACCCTCGACGGCCCGCTCAACCTGACTGCTTCGCCCGCCTATGCCTATCAGGACGGAAAGCCCGTCGTGGCGCTTTGGGGGGTCGGCTTCACCCACGTACAAGGCAATGCCGCGCAAAGTCTCGACCTGATCAACTGGTTCAAGGCCCAGGGCTGTTACGTCATCGGCGGCTTGCCTACCCACTGGCGCACCGGCACCGGCGATTCGAAACCCGATTTTGAAGCCGTTTACCAGGCGCTCGATATGATTTCCCCCTGGACGGTCGGCCGCTACGGCGACATCCCGGGTGTCGATAATTTCAGGACCAACCTGATTGAACCCGACCTCGCCTGGTGCAACGCCAATAATATCGATTACCAACCGGTCGCCTTTCCGGGTTTCGCCTGGTCGAACTGGAACGGCGGCGCCCCCAATCTGATACCCAGAGACAAGGGCAATTTCTTCTGGCGCCAAGCTTACAATATCCGCGACCTGGGTATTCCTTCCATGTACATCGCCATGTTCGACGAATACGACGAAGGCACCGCGATCGCTCCGGCAGCCGACAGCTACCTGAAAACCCCTGTCGATCAATATTTCCTGACGTACAGCGCCGACGGCGAATACTGCTCCCCTGATTTTTACCTGCGACTGGCCGGTAAATCTACCCAATTGATCAAAAATCTCGTGCCGCTCACCGTCACGCACGGCCTGCCCGCCTCCGCAGGGCCCGTCTGGCTGCGCACCAGCCTCGAAGCCGGGTTCGACGCAATGCCGAGTTGGACCAATACCCTTGATGAAAGCAGCATCCCGAGCGGCGTTTCTGGTACCGGCCCGGGCGGAATGCCGGCCTGCCTGCTCAATAACAGCCTGGCACACGCCGGTTCAGCCTCGATCCGCCTCAAAGGAAATGACAACTCCTCCGCCAATTCTCACGCCTATTTTAAAATCTTTGAGGTCAATATCCCGGTCAATAGCGATACCTGGCTGCGGTTCTGGTCGTTTCCGGAAAACGATCTGGGACGCTACGTCTCCATCGATCTGATTATGACCGACGGCAGCACCCTGCGCGACGCCAGCGCCAGCGACATCAACGGCAATTCCATGCACCCCGGCGCAGGGCGCGGACAAGTGGGCCAATGGTATGAAAATGTGTGCCATATCGGCAACTGGCTCAATGGCAAAACCATCGACCGGATCATGATTGCCTATGATTACGGCCCTGAAACAGGCAGTTTCACCGCCTTTGTCGACGATATCACCCTGTTCAACTCTGCCACTGCCGTGGGGGCGGAGCACCCGGTCGCCCTTTCAACTCCTGCGCTCCGGGTATCGCCCAATCCGGGCAATGGCGACCTGGTTACCGTCGACTGGCGTGATCAGTCGGGCGATGCCCTGTTGAAAGTGTACGATGGCCGCGGACGTATTCAATACACCCAAACCTTGAACGCAGGGAACTTGCAGCAGGTCGATACCCGCAACTGGCCGGCTGGCGTATATATTTTTTCTGCCGAAAGCCGGCACGGCATCCGGAACACCGTCTGGCTCAATCCGGATTGAAGATAGGCAGACGGGACAAGTTTGCATTTCGCTACTACGGTGAAATGCAAACCTGCCCTCAGCCGACTACCTTGCCCGGATTCAGAATCCCTCTCGGGTCGAAAGCCTTTTTGATCTGCCGCATCAGCCGCAGTTCGGTTCTGGAAAAAACCAGGTCGAGGTAGGGGCGCT
>JADZFP010000359.1 GCA_020849825.1 Saprospiraceae bacterium | reverse complement strand
CATTCCGGCGGGTTTTTTCTTTTTGGCCGCGGCGATTTCCTGATCGATCAGGTGATAGAAAGAGGGGCGAAGGTTGAATTTTCCCACGAGCAGGTGTTCGAATTTCACCGGACCGTGCTGGATGTTTTCCAGGTGGCTGAAAAGCAGGGTGGCTTCGGAGCTCAGTCGTTGGTCGCAGGTGAACAAGCCGAAATCGGAATATATCTTGGCGGTATCTTCATGAAAATTGCCGGTGCTGAAATAGGTGTACAGCCGCGCTTCGCCTTCTTCGATCCGCCGAACGAGCGCCACTTTGGCGTGCACCTTGACGCCCGGCATGGAATAATACACCCTTACGCCGGCGCGCTCCATGCGTTCGCCCCATTCGAGGTTGGCGGCTTCGTCAAAACGGGCTTTGATTTCCACGAATGCGGATACCTGCTTGCCATGTTTCACGGCCTCCATCAGGGCGTGCATGATTCGACTGTTTCGCGCGACCCGGTACTGGATCACCTTGATATGCGTAACGGAAGGGTCGACGGCCGCCTTTTCAAAAAAATTGACCACGGCGTCGTACGACTGATAGGGCATGTGCAGCAACTGGTCTTTGGCCCTGATGACGCTGAACGGGTCGTCGGTGTCGTGCAACAAAGGATGGTGCAGGGGTGGTAAAGGTTTGTTTTTGAGGTGGGTAAGGCCAAAATCGGGGAATTTGAAAAAGTCGAAGTTGTTGTGATAGCGGCCTTCGGGCAACATGTCGTATTTGCCCAGATCGAAGGTGTCCTGCAGATATTCGAGCAGGTGGCCGGGCATTTCCTGGTCGTACACAAAACTGCTGGCGGGCCCGACTTGCCGTTTTTGCAGACTGGATTTGATTTTTTGCACCAAATCGCCCGAATATTCATCTTCGATATACAGCTCGGCGTCGCGGGTGAGTTTGATGGAATAGGTGTCCTGCACCTCGTAACCTGGAAACAGCCAGGAAACCGAGTGCCGCACGATATCGTCGAGCAGGATTACGTCGTGGGTGCCGGGCGCCGAAGGAAGCGGTACGAAACGTGGCAGCTGATCGCTGGGTATTTTTACAATAGCATATTCGCTTTGTGCCACGGGCTTTTTGCGCTGGCGCAGGTGTACGGCCAGGTACAAGTGCGCATTGGCCAGGAACGGCCGGATGCGGCGTTTGACCAGCAATACCGGCATAACGAAAGGCAAAAGGTTGTCTCGGAAATAAGCCTCTACGAAAGCGCGCTGTTCGGCGTTCAAATCGAGCCGGCGCAGCATCCGGATGCGGTGGCGCGACAATTCGGGTACGATCTGGTGGAGAAAAACATCGGAAAGTTCGCTCTGCTGCCGGTTGACGATCCGGTGAATTTCTTTCAATACTTCCGTTGGGTCGAAATCGAGCTGGGCTTTTGTTTTTTTGCCCACCTTTTTCAAATTGCGGATGTTGGCGACCCGGATGCGGAAAAACTCGTCGAGGTTGGAAGAATAGATGGCCAGAAACTTGAGTCTTTCCAACAGGGGGACAGCAGGGTCTTTGGCTTCCTGGAGGACGCGGTAATTGAAAGAAAGCCAGGAAATATCGCGATGAACGAAAGGGAGTAGCGCCATTTTTTTTCGGATCAAATTATGGTCGTGGGGCTGGGCGAAAGGTAACAACGACGGTATTTACACCGGCATTATACCGGGTAAAACATTCCTTAAATATCGAATAAAGAAGTTTGTTGCGCGGGCCGGACCGGGGGCTTCGGGCCGCGGGTTTCCAGCCCCGGAATGGCCTCCCGGAAGCGCTCCGCGGCATAAACTGCCAGTTCGGGCGCCAGCAGGTTGTCGGGTTCGTGGGTGAAGAAATAAGCCGCCTGCAACCCTTTTTCAAACCAGGCGGACAGTCGCAGCGCCCAATCGTCGATGCGGGCATAATCGGTGGGGTGCAGGCCGTTGCCGACGAAGCGCACCATCGTGAGAGCATTGGTCAGGTGCATGTGGCATACGTCGCGGCGGCCGGCCACGTCGGTGATGACGGCTGCTGCGCCCGCCGCGGAGAGCAGGGAAAAATAGCGCCCTGCCGCCGCTGTCGGACGGAAGAAATCCTCATGCCGAACCTCCACGGCCAGGGGGATTTCACGCGGCCATTTGTCGAGAAAACGTTCGAGCACCGGCAGGTTTTGCGGAGAAAAATAAGGCGATACCTGCAAAAAGCAACAACCCAGGCGGTCTTCCAGGCCGGCAATCATGTCGCAAAAAAGCGGCAGTTCGGGACTGTGCACGCCCAGGTCGCGGGCATGGCTCAGGCTTTGAGGCACTTTCGGGCAATACCGGAAGTCGGCCGGCACTTCTTCGCGCCAGCGCCCGACGGTGGCCGTATCGGGGATGCGGTAATGCGTGGTGTTGTGCTCGATGGTATTGAACTGTTGCCCGTAGAAACGCACAAAATCGCGCTCTTTGGCCCCGGCCGGGTACCAATGCCCCACCCAAGGCTTCATATTGTAGCCGGTGGCGCCGAGGTAGATGCGCGGCGGAGTCGCCAGTGTGCGGCCATTCAGGACCAGCTCGTTTTCGGGCGGTTCGGGCGGCAGCGTGAAATCGACGCCGTCGAGCGAGGGGAGTTTGCCGAATTCCATGGGCCGAAATGGGTCGCCTAATCCGTGAATTTGTACCCGACGCCCCGGATAGAATGGAAATACCGGGGTTGTTTGGGATCTTCTTCAAAGTACTTGCGGAAAGCCAGGATAAAATTGTCGATCGTGCGGGTGCTGGGAAACACGTCGTAGCCCCAAACGGCCTGCAGAATCTGGTTGCGGCTCACCACTTCGTTGCGGCGCTCGATGAGCAGTTTGAGCAGCATG
>JADZFP010000358.1 GCA_020849825.1 Saprospiraceae bacterium | reverse complement strand
TTTCGTTGTATTTCCCTTTTGCAAAGCCGCCGAATTGCACGGTTCCATTGGCCTGAACATCGCCGAAATCTTTGGTGTAGGCTCCGGGCACAATAGACAACAGGCTCTTGAAGGTATTCTCCGGCGTGCCAAATTTGAGGTCCATCAGAATATCCTCGCTGTTGTCGGGCATTTGCACCCAGCCATCGAGCAGCAGGCGCAGGTCGTTGACCTGCAAACTGTTGTTTTTCAGCGTAAAGCGCATGTTTTTCATATCGGCCGAAAGCGTGGTCGTCCAATCGGTGCGCGCATTACGCAGGTATTGAATGCCGCCGTAATTGACAGATAGGGCCTGGGCGTGGGTTTCCATCGTCAGGTCGTACAGGTCGGTGTAAAATTCGCCGCTGCCCTCGTGTTCGAGCCCGGTAATTTCGACGTCCATATCGAGCGAGCGGTCGTTGTAACGCAGCGTGCCCTCGCTGATGGCGTAGTGGTCGAGTTTGGTTTTGCCGCCACTTTCTGTTTCCTGGGCGGGCTTGGCGGTGTCGTCGGGTTTGGTGATGTCGTAGTTGGCCTTGCCGTTCGAGAGGACGTATACGTTCAAGACCGGCTTTTGCAGGTAGAGGCCATTGATCTCCACGGCATCGCCGAAGATGGCCGACCAGAGGTTGACGGCGACGTCGAGGCGCTCGCATTGCACGAGTTTGACGCCTTCAAACTCCTGCACGCCGGTTACCTCCAGCCCTTCGAGCCCAACGGAGAGGCGTGGGAAATGGCGGAAAAAGGAAATATTGACATCTTTGAACTCAACTTTGGCGTTCAGATTTTCGTTCGCGGCAGTTTTTACCTGGGCGACAATTTCATCCTTAAACATGTAAGGCAATATCAGCAAGAGCCCCAAAAGCAGGAAAAGGACGATAGCAATGCTGAACAGTACTTTTTTCATGGCGGTATGTTACGATCAGTGGAATTAGATTTACGTATGCAATAACGATGTTCGGAAGGATTCGCTTTTCACACCGGGCAAGAAATTTTTTCAGAATTACCTTTGGGGCATGAATTACCAAGTACATTTCCTAGATCGGCAGAAAGACTTCGATCGCCAGATGGATGCCATTGCCGTATTGCCCTGGATTGGCTTCGACACCGAATTCGTCGGTGAAAAGACCTATATCCCGGTCCTTTGTCTGATTCAGATCGTGACGGAACACGAAATTCTTCTGGTCGACACCGTTCGGATCAAAGATCTCGGTCGGTTTTTGAAAATCCTGACGGACCCTCAGGTGCTTAAAATTACCCATGCCGGCGACAACGATTACCGTTTGTTGTACACCTTGTTCGGGATCGTGCCGCAAAATACGTTCGACACCCAAATCGCCGCCGGTTTTGTCGGATACAACTACCCGGCCGGTTTTGGAAAAATCGTGGAGCGGGAATTGCGCGTCAATCTGGCCAAAAGCCATACGGTGGCCAATTGGGAAGCCCGTCCGCTCGATCCCAAAGCGGTTGAATACGCCATTGAAGACGTCAAATACCTGCCGGCCCTTCATCAGCGACTGACAGGTAAATTGCACCGGCAACAGCGTGATTCGTGGGCTCGCGAAGAAAACCGCAAGTGGGAAACCCCTGCTTTTTATGTCGTCGACCCGTACAAAGAGGCCGTTGCAAATGAATTTATTCATCAACTGAATTTTCGGGAAAAAGTCTTTTTGCTGCGCATTTTCGCCTGGCGGCGCGAAAAAGCCGCCGAACTGAATATCCCCAAAGAAACGGTACTGCAAAGCCGACACGTGACCACGGTACTGAGGTCTACCAAAGACGGCCCCAACGGATTCAAATCCAACCGCACGCTGGCCGAAGGTATCTGGCGCAAGTTTTTGCCGGAATGGCAGGAGTTGTGGAAACTACCGGTGACCGAAGAAGAGACCACTTTTATCAACGGCTTGCCAGCCCCGGCGCCCGACAATCCCGAACTCGAATGGACGATGGAACTGCTGTATCACATGATCAAAAAGCAGTGCCTCGAACACGAAATCAGCGCTGCTTTGCTCATGCCCAAAGGGGATTTCAATAAATTGAAGGAGGGGCACGCTTTCGACCCCAATCTGCTCGACGGCTGGCGCGCCAATCTGCTGGGCGAAAACCTGGTCGGCTGGCTGCGAAAACGCAAAACCATTCAACTGGAGTGGTACGAAGGAACTTGCCGGCTTACAATGCCCTGAACATGGATAAACTACTGGAAGTAAACAACCTGCGTATCGTATTCGAAGGTGAAAGCGGCCTGAATACTGCTGTCGACGGCATTTCATTCGATCTTTCCCGAGGAGAGACACTCGGGATTGTGGGCGAATCGGGTTCGGGTAAATCCGTCACGGCTTTGTCGATCATGCGATTGTTGCCGGAGCCGCCAGCGCGTATTGCATCGGGACAAATTCTGTTTCATCCGGGCGGTCAAATGCAAAATATCGATCTTTTGGGTCTGGAAGAAGAGGTGCTCCGTTCGTACAGGGGGGCAAAGGTTTCCATGATTTTTCAGGAGCCCATGACTTCTCTGAACCCCGTTTTTCGCTGCGGCCACCAGGTGACGGAAGCCATTCAGTTGCACCAGAAAGTTTCTTTTTCAGAAGCCAAAGACAGGGCGCTTGCATTATTTGAACGGGTTAAACTGCCCGATCCCGCGCGCATTTTCCGCGCTTTTCCGCACCAGATCAGCGGCGGCCAAAAACAAAGGGTGATGATCGCCATGGCCATCTCCTGCCAACCTGATTTGCTAATCGCCGATGAGCCCACCACGGCGCTCGACGTGACGGTGCAAAAAGCCATTCTGGATCTTCTTCGCGAACTTCGCGAAGAGCAGCATCTTTCCATGATGTTCATCAGCCACGACCTGGGTGTAATCGGTGAGATTGCTGATCGTGCTATCGTCATGCACAAGGGAAAAATTGTGGAGGAAGGAAATGTGAAGCAAATCCTGAACCAGCCGCGGCACCCGTATACGCAGGGACTTGTTGCCTGCCGGCCTTCTTTGCACCGAAAACTGTATCGTTTGGCTACCGTCCCCGATTTTGTGGAAAACGGGCGTTTTGATGCACGTATCGTTTCAACCATTGAAACGGAATCACGCAGAAAAACGCTGTACGCGAACAAACCGGTTTTGCAGGTGGAGGACCTGGTTGTGCGCTACACCGCCCGCAAAAACTGGCTGGGTAACCCGGTTGAATAGACCCATGCTGTCGACAAAGTGAGTTTTGATCTTTTCCCCGGAGAAACATTTGGTTTGGCCGGCGAATCAGGCTGCGGAAAAACAACACTGGGGCGTGCCATTGCCCACCTTACCCCCATCCATGCAGGCGCCGTGCAATATAAGGAGGCAAACATATCGGCCTTAACCGAAGCGGCATTCCGGCCGGTCCGAAAAGACATCCCGCTGGTATTTCAGGATCCCTACTCGTCACTCAACCCGCGTATGACCATCGGGGAGGCAATTCTTGAGCCCATGCAGATTCATCGCTTGCATGGCAACGAGCGTACGCGAAAGGAAAAAGTAGTTGATTTGCTCGAAACAGTCGGATTGACGGCCGAGCACACCCGCCGTTACCCACATGAGTTTTCCGGCGGGCAGAGACAGCGTATTTGTATCGCCCGTGCCCTGGCACTGGAACCCAAATTGGTCATCTGCGACGAAATTGTCTCTGCACTGGATGTGTCCGTGCAGGCAACAGTATTGAATCTTCTGATGGAATTACAGGAGAAATTCGGGCTCAGTTACCTGTTTATCTCACACGATTTGAGCGTGATTAAACAAATGTGCGACCGCTTGATGGTCATGAACCGCGGCCGCATGGAGCAGATCGGCTACCCCGAAGACGTATTCGCCCGACCGGAGACGGAATACGTACGCAATCTTATCGATGCAATACCAGGAAAATGATGATGAATGATAAATGATGAATGGTTGATAAAGGTTGATAATAGTTTATAAGGGTTTATATCAACCGCGACCAATATTCATCATTTATCATTCATCATTTCAAATCAGTGGCAGATGGCGACTTTGCGCATGGCGGAGCCTTCGGCCGTGCGTACCCACAGGAGGTACATGCCCGACGCTTGGTTGGCTACGTTCATCGTGATCTGGCCCTGCTGGAAGTTGCTGGTCGTCTGGCGAGCCACTTCGCGGCCGCGGGCATCAAACAGCGTCAGGGTAACCTGGTCGCTTACTTCTGCGAGATCGATGTTGACGCGCACCTGATCAACAGCCGGGTTCGGCGTGATGGTCACCTGGTCGTCGGCGAGGCGGTTAGGTTTCTCGCTGGTGCTGGTGGAATAGCCTTCCAGTTGGAGGCGTTGTACCACATCGGCGCCCGACCAACCGCCGTCGAAGAAAGTGTAGGCGGTGCCGTTGCCGATACCCAGCGGAGTGGACGGGAAGTTGAGGTAGAACCATTCTTCCGGGGAATTCATGAAGCGCATATCGCGGCCGTAGCCGGCTTCGAGACCGTTGTAGTAGAGCGAAACATAGTACACGTGGTTCGGTTTCAGTTCAACCGGTTGGCCGGTCAGCAGGTCGGCGATTGGAGCGTCGATCAGCACGCCATCTTCTTCGAGGCCGGTCATGGTGTACACACCGTAACCAACCTGGGTCAGGTCGTCGAAGGAGCTGGCCAGGTCGATCGTGCCGTCTTCGTCGATGTCGCCGTCGTACAGGAAGATGTTGATGTCGTTGGCCGTACCGCCCGGCGGTACGTTTGGTACGTATACCGAGTCGATGTTGGAGATACCGAAGGTCACGAAGGTGGCATTGCCGCCGTTCGGGCCGGTCACGCAGATCGCGCCTTCCTGGTGAAGAAAGCCGCCGGAGATGAAGTTGGCATTGGATGTACCCACACCACCCGGGTCGTTCACGAGATTGTCGGTAGCGAAGGTGTACTCTGTGTGTACGAATTTACGGCGCAGCGTATCGCGCGATTCCGTGTAAACGCTGTTGGTGTATTCCACGTTGAATTCACCCAATACCGCCGGCGGCAGATAGCCGGGGAAATACTGGAACACAGACGCGGCAGGGTCGACCGTCGGAATAACGGAAGTAAGCGTAACGACGTTTCCGCCCGGCTCGGTGATTTCGGCCTTCAATTCCACATTTTCGAGGGTGGCAGGCGTACGGTTGACGAAGCGAACACCCATGTTCACAAGGCTGTCGACCTGGCTGACCGGCGTAGCGTAGTGGTACGGGCCGGCAGCGTCGTAGAAGCGTGGAAGAGCAAACTTGACAAACACAGGCTGGCCGGCGTCGAGAACCGGAGTGATCAGTTCGCCCGTTGCGCGCGGAATAAAGATAGCAGGAATCGTAACCAATGCAGCAGAGTCGAGGCCCGTCATGTTGTACAACGTACAAGCGGCATCGCTAGCCGTGGTATAATGGTTGACGATGATGACTGCCTTTGCTCCGGCCTGTTGGGCGTTGTATGCTTTAAGGCTGAACGAGCAGGTTCCGCGGCGGATCAACACAATTTTATCGGTCAGATCAATACCGGCAGGTCCGCAGGCAAGCGAATCGCCCACTGCATCGCGGTACCAGACGAGTTCTCCCTCTACTTCTTCGGTCAAATCAATGCCCCATCCACTGGTGCCGCCAAAAGAGCAGGCGTCTCCGGCCACGTAGTTGGTCGCAATAGAGTTCGGGGAAAGGATTTGGAAAATAAAGTCGTCGTCCCAGGTTCCCACCTGGGCATTCGTGGTCTGTGCCAGGGAAAGCAGGCAGAGGGCGAAAATTAAAGTAAGATGCTTTTTCATGCTTAAACTTGATTAGTTTATGTTTTCAAAAAAGAAATAAGGTAAAGTTAGTAAAAATCGGGGTCGGGTAACGTCTTCAGGGCGTATAACAAGGCAAGAGTGCCAATAATGGCACATGTCGAAATTTAAAAGGTGTTTTTTAAAACAAAAACATGGGCCACCCCAAAGAGGGGTGACCCATGTATATTTTATTCAATAGCCGCGTTGCGGCGCCGGTTTAGTGGCAGATAGCGACTTTGCGCATGGCGGAGCCTTCGGCCGTACGTACCCACAGGAGGTACATGCCCGAAGCCTGGTTGCCCACGTTCATCGTGAGTTGGCCCTGCTGGAAGTTGTTGGTCGTCTGGCGGGCCACTTCGCGGCCGCGGGCGTCGAACAACGTCAGGGTAACCTGGTCGCTTACTTCTGCGAGATCGATGTTGACGCGCACCTGATCAACAGCCGGGTTCGGCGTGATGGTCACCTGATCGTCGGCGAGACGGTTGGGTTTCTCGCTGGTGCTGGAGGAGTAGCCTTGCAGTTGCAGGCGATTCACCACATCGGCGCCGGACCAGCCGCCGTCGAAGAAGGTCAGGGCGGTACCGTTGCCAATAGCCAGCGGCGTGGACGGGAAGTTGAGGTAGAACCACTCTTCGAGCGAGTTCATAAAGCGAATGTCGCGTCCGTAACCGGCTTCGAGACCGTTATAGTAGAGCGAAACGTAGTACACGTGGTTCGGTTTCAGTTCAACGGGTTGGCCGGTCAGCAGGTCGGCAACCGGAGCGTCGATCAGCACGCCATCTTCTTCGAGGCCGGTCATGGTGTACACGCCATAGCCTACCTGGGTCAGGTCGTCGAAGGAGCTGGCCAGGTCGATCGTGCCGTCTTCGTCGACGTCGCCATCGTACAGGAAGATGTTGATGTCGTTGGCCGTGCCGCCCGGCGGTACGTTCGGTACGTACACCGAGTCGATGTTGGAGATACCGAAGGTCACGAAGGTGGCGTTGCCGCCGTTCGGGCCGGTCACGCAGATAGCGCCTTCCTGGTGGAGGAAACCGCCGGAGATGAAGTTGGCATTGGTCGTACCTACACCGCCCGGATCGTTGATCAGGTTGTCGGTAGCGAAGGTATACTGCGTGTGAACGAATTTGCGGCGCAGCGTATCGCGCGATTCGTTGTAAACGCTGTTGGTGTATTCCACGTTGAATTCGCCTACAACAGCCGGCGGGAGGTAGCCGGGGAAGTACTGGAAGGTGGATACGCCCGGATCAACCGACGGGATAGTCGAGGTCAGGGTGACAACGTTGCCGCCCGGTTCGGTGATGGAGGCTTTCAGTTCCACGTTCTCCAGGGTAGCCGCGTTGCGGTTGACGAAACGCACGCCCATGTTCACAAGGCTGTCGACCTGGCTGATCGGCGTGGCGTAGTGATACGGGCCGGCAGCGTCGTAGAAGCGCGGGAGCAGGAAGCACACGTTGACGGTTTCGCCGTTTTTGAGGGCGTTGTCGATTTCTTCAACAACGTTGCGGCAAACAAAGATCGACGGGATGGTGTCGAGCGCAGCGTTGGTGCCGGCAGCCATGTTGATGATCGAGCAGCCGTCGTCGGTGGCCGTAGCGTAGTGGTTAGCAACAATTACGGCTTTGGCGCCAGCTTGCTGGGCATACCATACTTTGAGGCTGAAGTTGCACACACCGCGGCGTACAAGAGCAATTTTGCCCGTCAGGTCCTGCGTGATGATCGTATCGCAAACGAGCGAGTCGGGCGTTTCGTCGAAAGCCCATACGATTTCGCCGCAGAGTTCTTCGGTGATACCTGCGCCAAACAGCGAGTGGCCGTAGCCGCAAGCGCCGTTGGAATAGTCGGAAGTGCCGGAAGAAGTGATCACGCGGAACAGGAAGTCGTCATTCTGCGTACCGTCTTGTGCCTGTGCCGAGGTGGCAAAAACAAGGCTCAGGAGGGCTGCAAATGCCGTTCCCAGGAATGAAGTAAGAATTTTTTTCATAACACGTTCGGTTTAAATTTTCATGAAATGTTTGCGGCAAATATAGAGGCTTCCGCAAAATGCCAATTCATTTTCTGCCAATACGGTCAAATTTTTACCATTCGTCGAAAAGCAATTTCTCTACTTTTGGCGCGAATGGTAGTTTTCTGCCTGTTTTAACACGAAGAGAATACCTTTCCATTTGCCCGTTTCAAAGTTTTACCAAACAAAATATTCACACAATTAAATTCTTGACCATGAAAAGAATTACACTTCTTCTTTTGGCAATCACGCCCTGGCTTCTGACCAGTCAATCGCAAAAACAGCTGACTTTGGCGCCCGGTCAAAACATTCAGTTCGGCCCCTCGGCCATCGGTAAAGTCAAAACACCCACGACAGGCCTGGAAAATGCTGCCTCCCTCAACGAATCCGTGCCGGCCGCCCCGCGCGTATTGGCTGAACTGATCGCCGGTGTAACAACCTACGACCTCCAGTCGAACGGCTCCATGGCGCGCCGCCTGCACAACTGGGGCAATGGCGAGGTGAGCGCCACCTGGGCCATGTCGCGCACCGGCTCTGAAGCCGCCGGATATGCCGACCGCGGCACGGGTTACAACAAAACCTCCGGCGGCGCATTCGGGCCCTACCCGACCACCCGCATCGAAGGACCGAGCACCCGCACGGGCTTCCCCGCTTATTTCGTCACGGATGCCGGTGAAGAGTGGGTATTCTCCCACGGCGGCACAGTGGGCAACTACACTATCCACTACGAACACAAGGCCGCTTCGGCGACCACCTGGACCGGCGGCAACGTGCCCGTCACCACCCCGCACGGCGGCCTCTGGATTCGCGCCTGCGCCGGTGGCGCCGATGGCAATTCCATCCACCTGATCTACTACACCACCCCGACGGGCGCCAGTTTCGGCGGCGTGCCCATCGAAGGCATCGACGGCATGGTCAAATACTGCCGCTCCACCGACGGCGGTCAAACCTGGGATATCCTCGACTACACCCTGCCGGGCATCAGCAGCGACGATTATGCCAGCATGTCGGCCGACGCCTACTCGATCGACGCCAGCGGCGACAACGTAGCCGTCGCTTTGTTTGCGCAGACCAACGATTGCCTGCTCTTCAAATCCAGCGATAACGGCAGCACATGGGGCTCCGCACGCGTCGTCAACGACTTCCCGCTGAAAAAATGGACCTATGACGAAGGTTATACTTTCGACGAGGTCGGCATGTTCTACGACTCTACCTATTACCCCGATTCGCTCGCCATCCTGACCAGCGACGAAACCGGCACCGTTTTGGTCGACGACAACGGCCTGGCGCACGTCTGGTTCTCGTCCCTGTTCATCCGCGACAACGACACGACCAACGACGATCAGTACACCTGGTGGCCGCTCTACGACCTTGGTATCGTTTACTGGAACGAAACCATGGCCGATAACTCCGGCGTAATCGCCGCCACATCGCCCGATATCAACAATGACGGCGTCTGGGGCGCTGAAGAAAACCCGCTTGCGCTGTCCAATATTTATACTGACGGCTACGGCGAGGCATTCAGTACCGGTCCGACTGCAGGCATCGATGAAGATGGCAACTTGTATTTATCATTTACTTCAAATCATGAACAATACTACGATTTAGTTGATCTTTTTTACCATAAACATCCGTTCATTACACGCACAATTCCCGGAGACTTCACCACGTGGTTTGAACCTTTGCCCGTATTAAATGACGAGACATACTCTGATCCCACGCTGTTAGGCTTCTGGGAGCACTATTTCACCACAATGGCTCGCAAAGTTGATACTCATGCACACGTTTTGGTACAACAAGACGGCGCTTTCGGCATCACTTTCCGTATCACCGGCAACCAGCCGGCTGAAGAAAACAATATGCTATACGTAGCATTTGAGTTTCCTACCGGAAGTTCCAATGCCCCCGCCTATCAGCCGCTCGAACTGCAAATTGCCCCCAACCCTGCCGGCGCTCAGGCGCGTGTGTCTTTCGAATCGGAAACCAGCGGGACCGCCGCAGTTGAAGTATTCGACCTGTACGGCAAAATGGTGTACAACCAGCGTAATCCGGTCGGTACCGGCGCTCAAATGCTCCAGTGTATGACTGAGCAGTGGCCGGCCGGTACCTATCTCGTGCGGGTACTCAACGGCCGCAAGATGGGTACTGCGAAGCTGGTGAAGTTCTGATCATTTAACGTCCCGTAAATTC
>JADZFP010000357.1 GCA_020849825.1 Saprospiraceae bacterium | reverse complement strand
TCGGAACAAACGCTGGCACGTAGGGGAGGCTGTTGAAAGAACGGCCTTCCCGTGTTTGTCAACCTCGCGCCGCCATCTTATCCGCAGGGCGGACTGATCAACCAAATAAACCTTATAAACTTTATCAACCTCATAAACCAGCTTCCCTATGCGAAGTATAAAACCTGCCAATTGCTACCTTTACGCCATCCAATGACTTTGTTTACGCACTTGTTTCATGTTTATTTCGGGGATTCAACAGATCGGGATTGGCGTTTCGGACGTACATGCCGCGTTTAAATGGTATCGCACACACTTCGGGCTCGATGTTCCGATTTTTGAAGAAGCCGCGGTAGCCGGGCTGATGCTGCCCTACACAGGCGGCCAACCACAGGCACGCCACGCCATACTGGCCCTCAATCTGCAAGGCGGCGGCGGCGCGGAGATCTGGCAATACACGGGCCGTACGCCTGTGCCGGCGTCATTTCAGCCGCAGCTGGGCGACTTGGGTATTTTCGCCGCCAAGATCAAAAGCCGCGACGTGATCGCAACCTTCAATCACCTGCGCAAGCAAGGCGTCAATATTCAAAGCAATCCCGCACCCCGGCCGCACGGTCCGGAGCATTTTTTTGTAAAAGACCCTTGGGGCAACACCTTCGAGATCGTCGGCTCCGACGACTGGTTTCTGACCGAACGCAAAAAACTCACCGGCGGCATGTACGGCGCCATCATCGGCGTGTCGGACATGGAGCGCTCCATGCGCTTTTACCGCGAAATTCTGGGCTATGAAACGGTCGTGTACGATGAAACCGCCGATTTCCCCGACTGGCACGGCGCCGACGGCGGCTTCGGACGCTACCGCCGCGTGCTGCTTCGCCACCCCGAAAAACGCCAGGGACCATTCAGCCGGATGCTCGGCGACACGGAAATCGAACTCGTGCAAAGCCTCGACCGCGCGCCGCGCAAAATCTACGAAGGCCGCTTCTGGGGCGACCTGGGCTTTATCCACCTTTGCTTCGACATCACGGGCATGGCCGAAATGAAGGCTTTCTGCGCCGAAAAAGGCCATCCTTTCACCGTCGATTCCAGCGGCTCCTTCGATATGGGCGAAGCCGCCGGGTATTTTTCCTATATCGAAGACCCCGATGGCGCGCTGATCGAATTCGTGGAAACGCATAAAATCCCCATTCTCAAAAAAATTGGCTGGTACCTCGACCTGCGCAAACGCTCCAACCCGGCCAAACCCCTGCCCCGCCTTATGCTGCAGGCATTGGGACTGGGACGGGTGAAGGACTAAACGCCATTTTTGCAAACATTTTTCAAAACCCCGCTGCCGCCCGCACAGGGCCGCTACTTTTGCGCATTGTTTTAACCAAAACTCATCCCATGCGCCTGTTATCCCTGATCGTATTCCTGTTTGTCGCTATCATTCGGCTCCATGCCCAAACAGCCGACAGCGTGTATATCGACGTCACCATGCAGGGCCTCGCGGCCGGCAAGGCCAAACTGATCGGCACCTACTGCGACCAGAACTACCTGGCCGATTCGGCCGTGATCGATGCCGGCGGCCACTTCGTGCTGCGCCGCAACAAGAGCCTTCCGCCGGGTTATTACTACTTTTTGCTGCCGGGCAATAAAAGTTTCTCCTTCCTGATCGACCGCGACCAAAAATTCAGCCTTAAAGGCAATATCAACGACCTGCCCAACTCCATGGAGGTCAACGGTTCGCTCAACACCGACCTGCTGTACCGCAACTTCCGCTTCCAGAGCCAGCAAGACCCCGAACTCAACCGGGTGAACGAGACCATCCGCCGAGGCACGCCCGGCACGCCCGAATACGCGCAGGCCAAAGCCCGGCAGGACCAACTGATGGCCGACCGCAAGGCGCATCTCGACGAACTGTACCGGCAATTCCCCGACGCGTTGTTCACCAAATTCAAAATCGCCGGCCAAAACCCCGACTGGCCCGATTTTAAAAAGCCCAACGGCGACACCGATACCGCGCGCCAGGTGCAGTACTACCGCGCCCACTTCTGGGACGGCGTCGATTTTAAAGACGAACGCCTGTTGTACACGCCCGTGATCGGCAACAAACTGCGCCGCTACATCAAGGAACTCACCCCCCAGCAACCCGATTCGCTGATCAAGGTCAGCGACGCGCTGATCCGCCAGGTGATGCCGCACAAACCCTATTTCAAGTTTTTCGCCAACTGGATCGCCGGTCAGTACGAAAACACCAAAAGCACGGTGATGGACGGCGAAGCGGTGTACGTGCACATTATCAAAAATTTCTTTACCCCTGAACTGGCCTTTTGGGACAAGCCCGAAAACCTCGAAAAATTGCAAAAACACGCCTGGGAAATGGAGGCCAGCCTCATGGGCCGCAAGGGCCCCGACGTGGCGGCGCCCAACCAGTACGGGCAAATGAAGAGCATCTACGAGATAAAAGCCTCGATCATCGTCATCTTCATGTATAGCCCCGACTGTGAACACTGCCAGGAACAATCGCCCAAACTGGAACAATTTTACCAGCGCTGGAAAAACCGGGGCGTCGAGGTGTTTGGCATCGCGGTGAACACAACCGACAAGGAGTGGAAAGACTTTTTGGTCAAACAGGGTTTCACCTTTACCAATGTGTTCGACCCCAGCAACCGGGCTATTTATGCCAAATATTTCGTCGACATCACGCCGGAATTGTACGTCCTGAACAAAGACCGCACGATCGTGGCCAAAAACCTCAACGTCGATCAGCTCGACACCGTGGTGGAGCGCGAGTTTCGGAAAATGAAATGATGGGACCGGGGCCGGTAAATTCCCTACTTTTGCCGCCCGAACACGTCCGACCACACCGAACATGTCTGTAAAAGTCAGTAATCTGGTTAAAATTTACGGCGAGCAACGCGCCGTCGACGGTATCCACTTCGAAGCCCACCGGGGCGAAGTGCTCGGTTTTCTAGGCCCCAATGGCGCCGGCAAAACGACCACGATGAAGATCATCACCGGCTACCTGCCTCCCTCCGGCGGCACGGCCGAAGTGTGCGGCTTCGACGTGGCGGAAAAATCGATGGAAACCCGCGCCCGCATCGGCTACCTGCCCGAGCACAACCCGCTGTACCGCGACATGTACGTGCGCGAATACCTCCAGTTTGCTGCCGGGGTGCACGGCATCAAAAACCCGCGCCAGCGCGCCGAGGCCATGATCGCCCGCACCGGCCTCGAAAGCCATGCCGGCAAACACATCGGCGAACTGTCGAAAGGTTACCGGCAGCGCGTCGGACTGGCGCAGGCCATGCTGCACGATCCCGAGGTGCTCATCCTCGACGAGCCGACCTCCGGCCTCGACCCCAACCAGATTGTGGAAATCCGCCAGCTGATCAAAGACCTGGGCAAGGAAAAAACCGTAATCCTCTCCACCCACATCCTGGGCGAAGTGGAAGCCGTGTGCGACCGCGCCATCATCATCAACAAGGGCAAACTGGTGGCCGACGCGCCCATCAACGAACTGAAACAACAATTCACCGGCCAGACAATCGTCACCGTCGAGTTTGCTGAAAAAACCGACGCCGCCGCCCTGGGTAAAATTGCGCAGGTCAAAAGCGTCAAAGCCATCGGCCCCAACCGCTGGCAACTGAACGCCGCCGTCGATCGCGACATCCGGGCCGAAGTGTTCAATTTTGCCGTGTCCAACCGGCTCACCCTGCTCGAATTACACCGGGAAACTTTCAGTATGGAAGAAATCTTCCAGCAACTGACCAAATAAGCCGCTGCCATGCTGTCCATCTACCGCAAAGAGATCAACGCCTTTTTTTCCTCGCTGGTCGGCTACATCGTGGTCGGGATTTTCCTGGTGGCCATGGGGCTCTGGCTCTGGGTGTTTCCGGAGTCGAGCATTCTTGAAAACGGCTACGCCACCCTCGACACCCTGTTCGGCATGGCGCCCATGATCTTCCTGTTCCTGATTCCGGCGGTCACCATGCGCAGTTTTGCCGAAGAAAAACAAAGCGGCACCATCGAGTTGCTGGTCACGCGGCCTTTGTCCGACTGGCAGATCGTGGGCGGCAAATTTCTGGCCTGCCTGACGCTGGTTGCATTCGCGCTGTTGCCCACCCTGCTGTACTACATTACGGTGTATCAATTGGGCGAAACCAAAGGCAACCTCGACTCCGGCGGGATTTTCGGCTCCTATGTCGGGCTGTTGTTTCTGGCCGGGGCATTCGTAGCCATCGGCATTTTTGCCTCCTCGCTCACCAACAACCAGATCGTGGCCTTCGTACTGGCCACTTTTCTCTGCTTTTTCGTCTACCTCGCCTTCGACGCGCTGAGCCGCCTGCCGGTCTTTTTCGGCAAATCGGACGATATCGTGCAGGCTTTCGGCATCCAGTACCACTACGAATCCATGAGCCGGGGCGTGCTCGACACCCGCGACATTGTCTATTTCCTGTCGATCATCGCGGTGTTTATGGCCGCGACGGTGCTGACGCTGGGAAAAAGGAGATGGTGAAGACTGGCTTCCTGATCAACGCAACAGAGTGACGTCACCTTTCCTTTTAAGGACTTCGCCATTTTTCAACCTAATCTCCGCGTACCAGACATAGACATCGGTCGGGAGAGATTTGCCCCGGAAAGTGCCGTCCCACCCGTTGCCCGAATCATTGGGCGCCGCTCCACGCCGTTCAAACACCATTCCACCCCAGCGATTGTACACCTGAAACACGTCAATTCGTTCTATCACCGACGGGTCGCCTGCAATTTGAAACACCTCGTTCGTACCATCGCCATCGGGCGAAAATGCCGTCGGGATATAAATGCCACCGCTTTTTTCTACCCGAATCAGAATAGCATCTTCGGTTTTGCAACCATTTGAATCCGTGACAGTTACGCTGTACCAGGCACTGTCGGACGGCGATGCCAGGGGTTGTTGACAATCCGTACAGGACAGGCCTTCCGGCGGCGACCAGGCATAACTATATACCCCCGGCAAACTGATTTCCAGCGGGATAGTCGTGGATGATCCGGCCTGAATGGCGATAACATCCTCCAAATAGAGCGTCCAGACAGGCGGGTCGTCGAGCGTGAATGTCCAGACAGCCACACAGCCCTCGGCATCAAGGGCTGATACCGTCCATGTCCCTGCCGGCAATTGATCAAACAGGGCTGTTGTTACGGGGGGGGAGGCTTGCAACTGAAAAACAAGGGGTTGCGTCCCCCCATTTAGTCCGACCAATTCGATCCACCCGCTGGAATCTCCGGGACAAAGGGGAGCAGCCGTTTCCCATTCCGCCTGAATGAGCGGCCATTGAGACAGGCTAAGCATTAGCACGCTGTCGCAGCCCGTCAGGGCGCTCGCCAGCGTGTCCGTGTAAATGCCAGCCGACGTCAGTTGCTGCCCCCCGAAGACGTAGGTCTCGCCCGCGCAAATCGTCGCCGATAGCGCCGTTTGCAGGGCCGGCTCCACCGTCAGGCTCAGGGTCAAAACGCTGTCGCAACCCGTCAGCGCGCTCGCCAGCGTGTCCGTGTACACGCCCGCCGACGTCAGTTGCTGTGGTCCGAAGGCGTAGGTCTCGCCCGCGCAAATCGTGGCAGATAGCGCCGTTTGCAGGGCAGGCTCCACCGTCAGGCTCAGGGTCAGAACGCTGTCGCAGCCCGTCAGCGCG
>JADZFP010000356.1 GCA_020849825.1 Saprospiraceae bacterium | reverse complement strand
GTTTTGGTGTCGCTTTTTATCAAAAGAAAAATGAAGGGAGCCTGAGTTAAATCATATTTTTTATGGATAACTCGGGAGCATACAGGTCGCGCCATAGGTATAAACACCGGTGCCGCTGGTAAGCGCGGTTGCCGGGCTTGGCGCTGATGGCGAATTGCCGTTGCCGTTCCAGTAGGTTGTGATTGGGCTGGTGGAACCCTGCAGCAATAATTCGTGGCTGGGGGTGGCGGAGCGGGCCAGGAAGTTGGCGATCATAGCGCCGTCGATGGGGGTATGAGATACCGTGTTGCCCGTTACGTTGGCGCAGAGTTTGTTGGTGAAGGTGCTGCTGGAGGCGCCAGCCACCACGTTGATGTTGTACGTTGCCGAGGTATTGACCGTCACGTTGTTGCCCGAAATGGTTGCGTCCAAACGTCCCGTACCGCCCGAGGCTTGCACAACAATGCCAAAGTCCGCTGATATTCCGCTGACCGTATTGTTTTGGATAATAGTCTTTCCGTTGGCGTTACCGCTGACCACCGCGCGGATACCCGAACCCGAGCCGCCGAGCGAGGTGACCGTGTTGCCAGCCACCTTGCCTTCCATGGTCGAGCTGCCCTGAGCAAAGCAGTTAATGATCGTCGTGGCGCGGCCTTTTATGTTCAGGTTGTTGAAGACGTGGTATTTCAGCGTGCTGGTTCCGTTGGAAGCCAGGTCGAAAGCGACGCCGACGCCCGCTTCCGGGTCGACGGTGCAGCCGCTGATGTCGACCGTGCAGTTGGCGGTATTTTCGGTCAAAAACTGCACACCGTTGGTTTTGTCGCGCAGGAAGGTGCAGTTGGTGACATCGAGGTTGGTTACCGAGTTGCCGTAGGAGATCATTTCGAAGCCGTCGGCGCCCAGGCTGGAGGTCTGGGTGTCGTTGAACTGCGAATTGTCGACCGTCATGTTGAGGGTCTTGTTCGTGTTGTAAATGGCTGCGCCGCGTACGTTGGGGAAGCTGACGGTCGTGCCGCTGATGCTGGCGGTACCGAAGAGGTTGATGGCATAAATGCCGCCTTCTTCGATGGAAGAGGCGCCGGCGCCGTTATTGGTCAGGGTGCTGTTGAGCAACTGGAAGCCGCTTGTTTCCGTGATGTTGATGCCATTCTGGGCCGTTGCGCCGATATCGACATTGTCGAGCGTGGCGCCGGTCACGGCATTCAGGTAAATGGCCGCGTTGCAACCCGAGTTATCGGCCGAGTTACAGCCGATGCTGGCGTCGGTGGTATTGGCATTGGTGAAGGTCATGTTCTTCAGGGTAATGCCCGTCGCGGTGAAAAAGCTGGCGCCGCGCGCCGTCATATTTTGAATGGTACCGCCCGTACCGTTGCCGCCCGTGCCGTTGACGGTGAAGCTGCCGCTGGTGCGCGACAGGATGATGCCGCTGCTGCTGCCGGAAGCGCTCACGCTGGTCAGGACGATCGACAGTGGCGTGGCGCCGCTGGCCTTGGTAATTTCAATGCCGATATTGCCACTATTCGTGATGGCGCCGTCGGTCGTAGTGATGGTTCCGGTATTTTCGGTGGCGTGCAGGGAACGCTGGTTGGCGTCGGGCGAAATGTCGAGGTCGGCAAAAGTGATGTTGCCGGCGTTGGCGTTGAGGAATACGCCGGTGCCGCCCGATTGCGTCACGTTGGTATTGGCAAAGGTGACGCCGTTGCCCGAAGTTGCATTTTGAATCTCGATGCCGCGTCCGGCGGGGTTGGTGATGGTAGTTTGTCCGGAAATGGTGGTCAGACCGCCACTGCTGTGCAGGAATCCGACACCGCTGCCGTTGGTGACGGAGAGCGTGCCGAAACTGCGGGTGCCCGAGGAGTTGTTCTGCAAGCTGACGCCGTCGGTGCCGGGCGTCACCGTGGTGTTGCCAAAAGTGATATTGGCCGTCGAGCCGCTCACCAGAATACCTTGTGTGGTGCAGCCCGAAATCGTGGTATTACCCAGGTTGGCTGTACCGGCCACTGCGCTCATGTAAATGCCCTGATTGGCGCTGCTTGCCGAGGTCACGCTGTTGAACGTAGCGTCGAGGGTACCGGAGACCAGATCGAGGGCTTTGCCGTTGCCGCTGAGGGTCACTTCCGACAGGGTCAGTGTGCCGAAATTGGAGCCCGAGATATCGACACCCGTGGTATTGCCCACATTGACGCCGCGGATCGTATTGTTGGAGGCCAGTGTAATGCCGTTGCCGGCGTTGTTGACGATCACCGGGCGGGTGCCGTTGATGTTGGGGAGGGGTTTGCTGTTGGGGGCGAGGCTGAACGGCAGTACGCCGGAGAGGTTGGCTGCCCCGGTATGGCCTTCGCCGAAGAGGCGCTCGTTGGACTGCAAAGTCAGGACGCCGTTGTAATCCGTTCCGGTGTGTTCAAGATACACGACCGCCGCTGCTGCTGCCGAGCCGGAGTTGAAGGCGGCCAGCGAATTGAATGGCGTGCCCAGGCGGCCGTCGCCGGCGGCGGCGCTGTTGTCGATAAACCAGATGAGGTTGCTCACGGTGATGGTCGCCGTGCCCACATCGCTGGTCGGTACGGGCAAGCCCACCGGGTTGCCGTCGACGAGCGTATAGTTGAACATATCGCTGCCGGTAAAGCCGGGCGGCGGGGTATAGGTGAAGCCTCCGTCGCTGCTGATCGTAACCGAGCCGCCCTGCGTGGAAGCGAAGGTACCGGCCGTGACGGTGGCGCCGGCGATATTGTCGTCGAAGTCGTTGGCTTTCAGGCCGCTGGCTGCCGGCACGATGATGCCGACGTTGCCGGTGCTGGTATAGGCATCGGGCACTGCGAGCGGGGAAGAGCGGAAGGTACCGGGTACGAAGGTGGTGCGGGGGTCGGGCACCACGTTGAGTTGCACGCCGTTGGCATCGGCGCCGCCGGTGTTCTGGATCGTCACTTTGTAACGGATACGGTCGGCGGGGTCAGCTTTTCCGGCGGCTCCGTTGTCGATGATGATCTCGTCGGTTTGAGTTGGCGTCGGTACGGTTTGGGCAGTCAAATGTCCGCACAGACCGAGCAGCAAAACGCCGGACAGTAGGATGTGTTTCATTGGATTTTCAGCCATTGAGTTAAGAATGAAAAGTTCAGGAAAATGAAAAGCGGTTTTGAAAACCGGGGTGGTTCTTAAAGGAAGGTTATTGGGAGAACCATGATATTCATGCGAAACCTTCACGTCAGCAGAGGGGGGAGCCGAGATTCCGGCAGTGAAGCACTGCAGGGAAATGGGAGAAGCCTAACTATCATGAGATCGAAGCGGGATTAAAAGACCTCTTTTATTTGGCGACACAAACATAACCAAAATCGGAGAATTGATTTTTGGTCAAAATGAATTTTGTTATAGGTTTCTGCCTAATTGTCAGCTGGCCACAATTGATTAACAATATTAAGGTGTGTGTTTGGCTGTCGCTCAGGCCTTTTAAATATAATTTTTGGCTTAGTGTGAACGATTGAAAGAGACGATTATATTTGCACTTTCTTCCCCAATCTGCTTCTCCTGATCCCACGTTTCGAAGTCTAATCAATATCCTCCCGTATTGAGAAAACCCGAGCATCGCTCAGTTGTCGGCCCTGCGCCGGGCAACCCCTGATGCCGTTTGTTTTGCGCTTCATTCCAGGCTGTGTTCTGGATGGCTATACATTCATTTTTCCATTCACCAAACGATAACTTTTTTATGGCTACACCTTTTTTGGGAGAGATTAAAATCCTCGGATTCAATTTTGCTCCCAAGGGATGGGCGCTCTGTAATGGGCAGTTATTGCCGATTAACCAGAACCAGGCGCTGTTTTCCCTTTTCGGTACCATGTATGGCGGCGATGGGCGAACGAACTTCGCCTTGCCCGATTTGCGTGGTCGCGTGCCAATGCACGTCGGCAACAATCACACACAAGGCGAACGCGCCGGAGAAGAGGCGCACACGCTTTCCGTCAACGAAATGCCGGTACACAACCACACGCTGAATGCCGTGGCGCCCAACGACAGCTCGGGTAACACGAATCTTCCGGCCAATGCCCTGCTCTCCAACACGGCCCCGGCCGAGTTGTACACCAGCGGGCAGGCTACCCTTTCTCCTGTTGCGCAGACCATCAGCATCGCCGGCGGCAGCCAGCCGCACGAAAACCGGCAGCCCTTTCTGGTGCTCAATTTCTGCGTTGCGCTGCAGGGTATCTTCCCTTCGCGGGACTGATTGAAACCATTTGTTAACAATCTAAAAATCAAATTGATATGTCAGATCCTTATGTCGGTGAAATCCGAATGTTCGCGGGCAATTTCGCCCCTGCTGGCTGGGCGTTCTGCGACGGCGCATTAATGTCGATAGCAGAAAATGAAGTGCTTTTCCAGCTAATTGGCACCACCTATGGCGGTGATGGGGAGCAAACCTATGCCTTGCCCGACCTGCGGGGCCGCGTGCCGATTCATAATGGCAACAACTATGTCCTTGGAGAAAGCGCGGGAGTGGAGTCCGTTACCCTGACCACGCAGCAAATGCCCGCCCACACCCACGCCTTTGGTGTGGCCAACAGCACGGCCAACAGCCCGAATC
>JADZFP010000355.1 GCA_020849825.1 Saprospiraceae bacterium | reverse complement strand
TGATGTTGGAGAAAGTCGCCATTTGGCTGCTTCCCCCGCCGTCGGACCAAGCGTAGGAATTGTACCCGCTACCGGCGTCGAGGGTGATGCTGCCGCCGCTGCAAACGCTGGTCGGGCCGGTGATGGCCGGCGTCGGGTTGGCATTCACCGTGACGGTGTGCGCATCGGAGCCGGAGCAGTTGTTTGCATCAGTGACGGTGACGGAGTAAGTGGTGGTCGCGGTGATGTTGGAGAAAGTCGCCATTTGGCTGTTTCCCCCGCCGTCGGACCAGGCGTAGGAATTGTACCCGCTACCGGCGTCGAGGGTTACGTTGCCACCGCTGCAAACGCTGGTCGGACCGGTAATGGCCGGCGTCGGGTTGTTGTTGACTGTAACGGAATGCGTATCCGTTCCGACACAGCCGATGGCATCGGTGACGGTGACGGAGTAGGTGGTATTTGTGGTGATATTGGAGAAAGTGGCGGTTTGGCTGTTTCCGCCGCCGTTAGACCATGCGTAGGAATTGTACCCGCTACCGGCATCGAGGGTGATGTTGCCGCCGTTGCACACGGAGACAGGGCCGGTAATGGCCGGCGCCGGGTTGTTGACAGTGATCGTAATGCTGGCGCAACTGCCCGGCGTCACACAGCCGCCTTCGCCCCGAACGTAATAAGTCGTGGTGACTGTCGGAGAAACCGTTATTGAAGTACCGGCGCCCGCAGGCGTTCCGCCGCAACTTCCTGTATACCAATACCAGCCGGTTGCCTTGTTGAGGTTTCCGGCCGTAATGCTGATGGTTGTGTTGTTGCCCGGGCAAATCGGGTTGGCCGTAGCACTCAGGGTCGGGATATCCGGGTTGATACAGTTTTCATCGGCGCCGATATCGGGGTTGGTGTATCGCGTATCGCAATCAATATCGGAGTTGATCGACAGCGGTGTGCCGAAACCGATCAAATTGGCCAGGTTGTTGGCGCCCGAGGTGTTAAGGTGCGGATTGGAGGTGGAAATAAATTCGGGCAGCACATTTTTTGAGTTGGCGTCTTTGCCCGTTTCCGATTGCCAGGCGGCCAGGCTGTTCCGGTCGCCGGCGGGTGAGTTGCCAAACCCGCCGACCACGGCAAAATTGCTCCCCGACGCGTACCAGTTGTTGTAATCGAAAGTGATCCTGGGATAAGGACTGCCGTGCGCCAGGCCTGCGACATATCTCCGGTTGGTTGACGACAAGGTATTGACGATGATGTTGTCCCGAAAATCGACGATTGCCGTGTTTTCCGAGCCCCCGACCATTACGCCGAAACTTTGAATGTTGTTCGACTGCGTGCCGCTCAGGTAAATGGAATTGTAATACACCTTCGTGTTGCTGTTGCGGCCGCCGCCGATGGTGATACCCGATATATAATTGCCTGATGCGGCAGTAGGAGCATTGATCCGTGAAATCATATTGTTGGCAATAACATTGGGGCCCGAACCCGTGGTAGAACCCACGGAACTGATGTAAATCCCCAAAGCGCCGCCGAAGGACTGGGAGCGTACGATATTATCGATCACATTGTACGTGATGGTTGCGCTGGTTACTTCGCTGCCCGAAAAACTGGTGTACGAACCGCTCGCCTCACCGCCGCAGGCGATACCGTGCGAGGCCGTCAGTTCCGTCGTGTTGGTGTTGCCGATGCTGTTGCCGGAGATCAGGATATTGTCTTCAAATTTGACCAAAATGCCCGTCCGCAGGATGTTATTCGGCGAAGCCGAATTCAACTCGTTCAGGTTGATAACGGTGCCGAGGTTTTTATTCACAACCGAAGCGCCGCCGGAGTAAATCCCGTACTGGGTTTTTTGTACTTTGTTGTTGATGAACGAGTTGTTGTCGTTTCCGACCCCAAAGGAACTTGCGCCGATAGTGCTGCTGCCGCTGCCGGCGCCGAACAGGGTCGTAGTGTTGGTATTGCCGATCAGCACACAGTTTTTGATCGTGTTGTCCGTAGCGCCGTCGGAGCCGTTGCTTTGAATCCAGACCACCGCACTCGTGGTGCCGGCGTTGGTATTGGTGAATGTCAGGTTGCGGCTGGCCGTGACGCGCGGACAAACCGTATTGGCCGTATTGCCCGAAGAGCCGTCGATGGTCACTCGGTCGGCGCCGTTGATGATGACGAGGGCGCTGGCCGACGAGCCCGAGATGGAAGTCGTCCCCGTTGGTTTGATCGTCAGCGAGGAGAGCGAGTTGTTGGCGTTGAAAGTGATGGGAAATGTTTCTGACGGGTAACTGGCATCGGTCAGGTTAAAAACGACCGGCCCGTTGATGCAATTGGCATTCCAGTACGCCGCCGCCGCGCTTAGGGTGGTAAAGTCGCCGCCGGCGCCCACGTTGTACGTGCCGCCGGAAACAACAGTCGGTACCGTGATGTAATTGCTCTGCGTGACGGTGTAGGGCCCCGAGCCCGTTGTGATCGTCAGCGTAACGGAATAGGAGCCCGGTGTGGAATAGGTCACCGTGGGGTTTGGGTCGGTGGAAGTCGAAGGCGTACCGCCAGGGAACGACCATTCCCAGGCCGAGGGGCCGCCATTGGAGAGGTCGGTGAATTTGACGACGCCATTGGTCAGACAAAGGTTGCCGGTGTAATCGGAAGTGAAGTTGGCCTGCGGGGGGCGAAGGTTGCCGAAAGCGGTTTCCCATACTGCCCGGCCGTAGGAGGTATAGCGGATTCGGGAACGTCCGGTACCGTCGTCGTACATGGAAAAATCGGTGGGGCTGCGCCGGGCCGGCAGGTTGGTGCTGTAATTGGTCCAGGTGCCGGGCGAGGCTTTCCGGTAATACACGGCGTTGTTGGTGGCTACGAATGCCAGTTCTTCGGTGCCGCCGTAGTCTTCTGTGAGTATTCTCCGGTGGTTCACGTTGGGCAGGCCGGCGGAAATATCCGTCCAGTTTACGCCGCCGTTGGAAGAGCGGTAAACCTTGTTGTTGATAGCGATATACACGATGTCGGCATTGGTACAAACGGCTGCAATACTGGCTCGGGTACCGGACGCCGTTGGCAGGGTGTAGTTGCTGAACGTCGGCGAGGCCGATGTGGCGTTGCTGGAGACGTAGATGGTCTGATCGTTGGTAATGACGTAAAGGCGGTCGGGGTTGGCGATGCAGCTGTGTATGGCCATTATGGTTTTACTGAACGTGGAAATCTGGGTCCAGGTGGGCGTAGCAGCCGACAGGTTGGTCGTCCGGTAAATATTCTGGTTGCCCATGAATGCCAGTTCGGTATTGGTGCGATTGAAGCCCATGGCTTCGACGGTGGTCGTGGGCAGTCCGTAGGTCGTGGTACCGTTGTTGGGCGCTTTGGTGCGCACGTTGTCGTCCAGGAAATAAATATAACCGCCGTTGGGCAGGTAGTCGAACTCGCGCTTGTCGTAATCGTCGCCGCCAAGGGTCGTGTACCATTGGTCGCCCGTGCGGTAAAGCCGGCCGTTGTCCTGGGTGCCGATAGAAACCAGGGTCGGGTCAGTATGGCTTGATTTGCCGGAGTTGGACGCTATTTCGTAGGCATACAGGCCGTTGCTTTTGGGCGTCCAGGTCGCGCCGCCGTTGGTACTGAGCCATACGCCGCCGTCGTTGCAGCTGTATAGTTTGGAGGGGTCGTAGGGGCTCTGGAGCAAATGGTGGTGGTCGGTGTGGATGATGACCGACCATTTGGACAACATCGTCCAGGTTGCGCCGCCGTTGCCGGAAAACCAGGTGTTTTGCGATTGAATCCAGACCTTGTTGGGGTCGAGGCGATCGACAAAAAGCGTGTTGTTGTAATTGCCCTGCCCACTTGAGCCCGGGTCGTCGCTGTAAAAAGTCAGATAGGGCGATCCCTGGTCTTTTATCAGGGTAAAATTCAGGCCGCCGTCGGTCGATTTGAACAACATACCGCCGCCGCCGACCTGTGAAAAATACACGATGTTGGGGTCGGCGGGCGTCACGGCGATACGGCTTCCGCTCAGGATATTGATAGTGGGAGCAACGATGCCGCTGGTGATCTGCGTCCAGTTGCTGCCAAAATCGGTGGAGCGGTAAAGTCTCGGGGTGGTTTCATTGGTACAGGCATACAGGATGAGTGAGTTGGCAGCCGTGTTTTGCTGCATGTCGGTAAAGGGAATATTCGTCGCCGTCACGGCCGTCCAGGTAGAGCCGTTGTTCGTTGTTTTATAAATACCCTTGTTGGTTACGGCGACAAAGGTGGCCGCGTCGGTGGGGTGTTGCAGGATTTCATCGACGAGACAATTGGTCAGCGTCGTAGCGGTGAATGTGACGCCGCCGTCGGTGGATTTGTACACCCCGGCGCCATTGGAATAATAATCCGGGTCGCCGGTGCCGAGGTAAATGACCTGATCGTTGGTGCGGTCGATACAGACCGATGCGCAGCTCGACGTGATGGGTTCGGTGCCGGGCGCAACCGTCCAGTTTTCTCCGGCGTCGGTCGTAATAAACAGACCTCCTTCGGCGGTCACAGCGTAAAACCTGTTGGGATCGCTGTGGTGGAACTTCATTTGCACGATCCGGCAGAAACCGTTGATCTGTCCGCTGACATCGAGCGGGAAATCGGTGGCGCCAATGTTGCTCCAGTTGGCCAGCTGAGCCAGGGCGGAGGATGTGAGGAGGATAAAAAAGGCGAAAAGCGTGATTATTTTTTTCATGCGTTGAAAGCGTGTTGAGGATTACTGTTTTTGCTTGTTTTCTATCTCCTTCAATTCTTTTTGCTGTTGTTCGATCAACTTCTGCCGTTCTTCCGGAGGCAGAATGCGGCCGTCGGGTTGTACCCAGTCCTGAGCATCGAGCCACCAGCCTTTGAACTGTTTTACCTCGAAACTGTAATCGCCGCCGTCAGGCGCTTTTCGCCGCTTTTTTTCTTTTTTTTCTTTTTTCTCTCTTTCCCGTTCTTCCGCCGATTCGAGGCCGATTTCCCTTTCAAAACCGTCGCGGGCAGTCATTTCTTCGGGTTCGCCGGGCAACTTGTAGCCTTCCCAGAATTCGCGAAATGCCTCGATGGTTTCGTAATAATTGGCATTGGGGTCGTTCATCATCTGAATCCAGAGCGGTTCATCTTTGTATCGATTGGGGTCGTAGGTCGAGGCAGGTTGTTGGGCCAGCGCCCCTGTTGTAAAAAACAACAATAGCAGGGCAGGAAGAATGACGGGGAAAAAACGATTCATAATGTTCTGATTTTTAATAAAAATTAAAATGAAGCGCGGTGGTTGGGCGGGGCAGGTCAAGGGCTTTTTGAGGCGACAAAAGTATTTCTAATCAATCCGGATAGCAGACCTTTTCGGGGGACAAACAGGGGGACAAACAGACAAGCCGACGTATTATTAATATTTTGGCCGACTATAAGAAACACACCTATCGATGTTATGAAGGATAACCTGCTTCGCGGTACTGCCGGATCGATATTCCTGCTGACAGTATTGACACTCGTAATACTTCCTGCCTGCCAGTCTTCCGTCACGAAAAATACCCCAACCGATCAGGATTTCGCCGATTCCATTGCATTTGAAAACTACCGGGCGCTGGCCAAACGCCTCAATCAGGAAGGCGACTCGCTCAGGGCTGGCGGAGATTACCCGGCAGCCATGTCGCGCTACCAAATGTCGATGGACTCGGCCGCCGTCGTGGGCGATTCATTTGCCTATTATGATTCCCGGCTCGATCTGGCCTGCGTCTATGAGCGGCTCCGTGATCCTGCCCGTTCTATCGAACTGGCGGAACCCACTATCGAAGCTTATATCCGAAGCGGCGATTCCACCCGGATCGGTCGGGGATATTCGACGCTGGCCGGTTTTTACGGGCAGGCCGGTTTGCAGGAAAAAAGCCTCGATGCGGCGCGAAAAGGATTTGAAATACTGCGCAGTCAGGGCGACCTGATTCACCGCTGCGCGGCGTTTAATCAAATGGCGTTTGTGTACAGCGATGCCAGCCAGTGGGCCGAAGCCTTGCCTCTGCTCGATAGCGCACTGCTGCTCATGCAGGCATCGGGTGTGCTCGACCAATTACCGAGCATGTACCTCAATATCGGCAATTGCCACCGCCGACTGGAACACTGGACCGAAGCAAGGCTTTATTTGAATTTGGCCGAAAAAGAAGCTGCCCGCAATGCGCAAAGACACGTTAGGGCGGTTGCGCTCGACCGGCTCTCCCAACTGGCCGAATCGACCGGCGACAATGCCGGGGCCCTGGAATTGTACCGGCAATCGGTAGCGCTGAAAGACACGATTTTCAGGGAAGAAAACGCCGCCAGCCTGCGCGAACTTGAAACCAGCTACGCCACAAAAGAAAAAGAACAACAATATCTGGTGCTTCAGGCCGAGTATCAGGCTGAATTGAACCGCCGCAATATGATCCTGATGCTGATGCTGGTTGGCGCGGCGGGCTTTACCCTGCTTGGGCTACGGTGGCGGCAAAAACTCAAACGCTCCAGATTGAAACTCGAACGAAATCAAAAAAACCTGCAGGAGTTTGCCCAGCTGTTGCTGGCCAAAAATACCCGCCTGACCGAACTGGAAGAAACCCTGAGCGCCAGAGAAAAAAGCGCGGAACTCCCGGTTGCCCAGGCGACGGAGAGCGATTCGGCCGAACAGCCGGAGGGTTGGTACAACAGCCGTATCCTGACCGATTCGGACTGGGAATTGTTCAAAAACTACTTCGAACGCGGAAATCCGGGTTATTTATACCGCCTCCGCACCCAATTCCCCAAACTCAGCAGCGCTGAAGAACGGCTGTTGCTTTTGATTAAATTGAATTTTACCAGCCAGGAAGCCGCGGCCACCCTGGGTATTTCAAAAGAAAGTATCAAAAAAGGACGTCAGCGTTTGCGCAAAAGGCTGGGACTTAGCCCGGATCAGGACCTGGAACAGTTTATTCGCCAGTTTTAATTTCCACCCAAAAAACAGCCCTCGCAATCGTGTTGCGAGGGCTGTGCAAATTGGGTATCAATGATCCGGTTCAGGCATCATCAGCGCTGAATAATCAGCTTCTGGCGTCCGTGCAGATCATAGGAAAGAATGTCGATGATGTAAACTCCGGGAGACAGCGCATTCAGATCGAGCACGATGGAGTTGTCGCCTTTGAAGCCCGGCACGTCGAAATCGAGAATCAGGCGGCCGTTGATGTCGAACAGACGCATGTAGTAGAGCTGGTCTTGCGGCAATTCGAACAGGACGGTCGACTGGCCTTCGGTCGGGTTCGGGAACACCTTGAACAGCAGTTCTTCGCCGCCGGCCATGTTTTCCACCGGATCGGCGTACTTGGTCTGGTCGTTGTCGGGCGCCACCAGGTTGTTGGAATTGTAGGGCAACACCGTGACCTGCGAGACGCAGGTGGAGGCATTGTTGCTAAAATCCTTGACCGTGATGGTGAGGTTGTTTACCCCGAGATTGGAAGAATTGTATGCCTTGGCGACGGGTGAATATGTCCATACACTGCAGTTGTCGGTGCTGTTGATCGCCAGGGGCGCCGTCTGTACGACGGCGATGCCATTGGCCTGCAGATTGACTGTTGTGTTGGTACATACGGCATCCGGTTTGATCGCATCCTTGACGGTGACCTGCGAGAGGCAGGAGGAGGTGTTGTTGAAGTTGTCTTTCAGCGTGAGTTTCACCACCACGGGCGTTCCGCCGATTTGCCCGCAATCGAACTCGTTGATGTCGATCGTGGCCGTTGCGATGCCGCAGGCGTCGAAGCTGCCGTTGTTGACCGAAGCCGCCGTGATGGAGGCGTAGCCGTCGTCGTCGAGGAACACGTTGATGTTTTTGCACAGGGCCGTGGGCGGCGTCATGTCCTTGATCGTCACCGTGGCCGTGCAGGTGCTCATGTTGCCGCCGGCGTCGGTGGCTTTGAGCGTCACGAGGTTGGTGCCGATGTTGGCGCAGGTAAACGTGTTGGGCGTCAGCGACAGGGTGAACGTGCAGTTGTCGGTCGACACGTTGTTGACCGTTGCCGGGGCGACCGTTACGCTGCCGTTGGAACCCAGGTTGACCGTGGCGTTTTTACACTTCGCTACCGGCGGCGTCACGTCTTTCAAGGTTACCGTGAAAGAGCAGCTGGCCATGTTGCCGTATTCGTCGGTGGCCGTCAGGGTCACGACTTCGAAATCGTTGTGGCCCGACAATACTGTGGCCGGCGAGGGTACCTGGGTCACGGTGGGCGGCGGCGGGGCGCAGTTGTCGTTGAGCGCCACGGGCGACCAGGTGCCTACCGTGCCCGTGCAGGTTGCGCCGGCCGGCACGTTCTGGTTGGCCGGGCAGGTGATGGTCGGCGGCTGGATGTCGCGTACCACCAGGAAGAAACTGCAGGTCGAGGAGCCGGAGCCGTCGGTGATCCGCCATTCCACTTCATAACGTTCTACAATAAAGTTGACGGTATTGCTGGCCGCCGGGGCGTAAGCCGTGAACGCGCCCGTGGGCACGTTGTTGGCATCCACGGTGCGGTAGCGGAATTCGAGCGTGGAAGCGCCGCAGACGCTGCTCGTAGTGGGCAGCGGCAAGGTCACGGTCGCGTTGCACACGCCTGCCGCAGCATTCACCGTGAGGTTGGCGGGGCAGGTGATGACCGGCAGGGCGTCGTCGTTGTTGATCGTGCCCGTACCGTCGAGCGTGGCGCCGCCGCCGCTCAGGATCACGTTGCGGCCGTTGTTGACCAGCCCGCTCAGGCGCAGGAAGTAGGTCTCGTTGGCCTCGATGGCGCAATCGCCCACCACTGTCACGGCCACCGTTTTGCTTTGCTGGCCGGGAGTGAAGGTGTGCGTGCCGCTGGTCGCCTGGTAGTCGTTGTTGCCTACCGTCGCCGTATTGTCCACGGTGTTGTAATTCACGCTCACGTTGGCATCCGAGGGGTTGCTCATGTTGATCGTGAAGGTGGCCGTGACCGTGTTCGGCACGTCGCCCTCGGTCACCGTCGGGTTGGTGATCGTGAGGATGGCCTGGTCGTCGTTGGTAATGGTACCCGTGCCCGAGCCGTCGAGGATGGAGCCGTTGACCGGGTTGGACAGGGTCATGTCGACCGTTTCGTTCAATTCGACTTTGACGTCACCCACGACCACGACGTTGATCGTCTGGGTCAGCGCGCCGCCGGCGGTGAAGCTGGCCGTGCCGGCTGCCAGGGGCTGGTAGTCGTTGTCGGCCGTGGTGGCCGTGCCGCCCGTGATGGCGTAGTTGATCGAGCAGGCCGAGGCGTTGTTCGAACGGGTGATGACAAAGGCCAGGTTGGTGGTGCCGGCATTGCCTTCCGTGACGATCGGGTCGTTGATCGAGAACTGGGTGTTGACGATCTGGATGGCGTAGTCTTCCACTTCACCGGTAGTTTGCAGACCGGTAGGTACGGTAGGCGAAGCCCCCTGGGTAAAGCGGAAACGCGCGTAGCTGCTGCCCGGCGTGGCGCCATTCGGTACGGCAAAGGACAAGCTGTTGCTGCCCGCTGCAACTGCAACCTGGTTGAGCACCAGTTCGCCCGCATCAAAACTGCCATCAAGGTTGAAGTCTACCCAGGCATTTACAAAACCTGCTATGGAGGCATTGAGGGTGATATTGGCCGAGGTGTTGGTCACCAGGGGGTTGGGCAGGATTACGCCGTCGTCGTCGTCGCCTTCGGCGTCTGTGTCGTCGCCGTTAGCCAGGGCGCCGGGCTGTCCGTCCAGATCGCCGTCGACTGTTGCACCGAGCCGTACGACCAGGGAGGTAAGGTGGCGCGCACCGTCGGAAGCCAGCAAAGTGCCGTAGCTGTCGGGAGCATCGCCGTAGTCGATTTCGTCGTTGAGGATCAAGCCGCTTTGGGGCGAACCGGCGGTTGTCACACCGGCCGGCGCGCCTGTGATAGCGCCCAATGCTACGGTGAACCCTTCGTTTGCTTCCACGATCAGGTCGCCGTTGATCAGTACGGTGATATTAAACGTTTCGCCTGCTGTGCCGGCAAAGGTCAATGTGCCGTCGTTGTCCTGATAATCGTTGTTGGCCGTGGTAGCCAGTCCGTCGTTGGTCGTGTAGGGCAAAGTGAAGCCGCCCTGCACGGGGTTGTTCAAAGTGGCGGTGAATACGAAGGGGGTCGTGCCGGTGTTACCTTCGTTAATTGAGCCTCCGCCGGAGAGGGTCACGACAGCCGAATCGTCGTTGTTGATGGTACCCGTGCCTGTGCTCGTGCCCAGGGTCACGTTGCGTCCCGAGGCATTCAAAGTGCCGATGGCCACGTTGTACACTTCGTTGGCTTCCACCTTGTTGTCGTTGATGATGGCAACCGGTACCGATTGTGCTGTAGTGGTGCCGGCCGCGAAGGTGACCGTTTGGTTGGTGATACCGGTGTAGTCGTTGTCGGCCGTGCTGGCCGTGCCGTTGGAGGTATTGAACAAAACGGTGACGTTCACGTCGACCGGGTTGCTCAGCGTCACGCTGAACGTCTGCGGCGTGATGTTTTCCGGGCCGCTCTGGTTGCCGGCAATGGCCACCGTGGCCGCATCGTCGTTGGTGATCGTGCCCGTTTGCGGCGAGCCGGCGGTCGTCACGCCGGCAGGGGCGCCCGCGATAGCGCCGAGCGCGACGGTGAAGGTTTCGTTCAATTCCACCTTGTTATCGCCATTCACCAGCACCGTGATGGTTTTGCTTTCTCCGGCGGTACCGGTGAAGCTAAACGTGCCGTCATTGTCGGTGTAGTCGTTGTCGGCCGTTGTGGCGCTGCCGTCATTGGTCGTGTAGGGTACCGTGAAGCCGCCCTGTACGGGGTTGTTCAACGTAGCGGTGAAGGTGTAGCTGATCGTACCGCTGTTGCCCTCGTTTTGCGTCGTACCGCCGGCAAGGGTGACGGTGGCCGCGTCGTCGTTGGTGATCGTGCCGGTGCCCGCACTTGTGCCGAGGGTCACGTTGCGGCCCGAGGCATTCAGGGTCCCGATGGCTACGTTGTACACCTCGTTGGCCTCCACCTTGTTGTCGTTGATGATGGCGACCGGTACAGATTGCGCCGTCGTGGTGCCGGCGGCGAAGGTGACCGTTTGGTTGGCGATACCTGTGTAGTCGTTGTCGGCCGTGGTGGCCGTTCCGTCGGAGGTGTTGAACAGCACGGTGACGTTCACGTCGACCGGGTTGCTCAGCGTCACGCTGAACGTCTGCGGTGTGGTGGCTTCCGGACCGCTCTGGTTACCGGCAATGGCTACCGTGGCGGCATCGTCGTTGGTGATCGTGCCGGTTTGCGGCGAGCCTGCGGTCGTCACACCGGCCGGAGCGCCCGAGATAGCGCCGAGGGCGACGGTGAAGTTTTCGTCCAGTTCCACCTTGTTGTCGCCGGTGACCAGCACCGTGATGGTTTTGGTTTCACCGGCCGTGCCGGCGAAGTTCAAGGTGCCGTCGTTGTCTGTATAGTCGTTATCGGCCGTGGTAGCCGTGCCGTCGTTGGTGGTGTAGGGCAGGGAAAAGCCGCCTTGCACGGCGTTGTTCAACGTAGCGGTGAATACGCGCGAGGTGGTACCCGAATTGCCCTCGTTGGCCGCGCCGCCGCCGGTAAGCGTGACGGTTGCCGCGTCGTCGTTCACGATGGTGATCGGGTTGGTGATCGATGAGCCGCCGCCCGCGAATACCACGTTGCGGCCAAAAAAGTTGTTTTCCGAGAGCACCACGTTGAAAATTTCATTGGCCTCCACCTTGGTGTCGCCTTGGATAACCGGAGGGTTGCCGACTAAAATATTGCCAAAAGCACTGATTGGTACGGTGAATGAGCCGCCGGCATTCAAATAGTCGTTGTCGGCCAAGGTGGCCGTACCGTCCGAATGCGAAAACCCGAATTCGATGGCTGCATCTACCGGGTTGCTCAGGTTGAAAGTGAAGGTATAACTCTGTGTACCACTGTTCCCTTCGTTGCCGGAGAATGTCGTGGTGAAAGAAGCCACGGCCTGGTCGTCGTTGGTGATGGTGCCCGTTTGCGGCGAGCCGGCGGCAGTAACGGCCGGCGGGGCGCCGGTAAAGGCGCCGAGCGCGACGGTAAAGGTCTCGTTCAGTTCCACCTTGTTGTCGCCGTTGACCAGTACCGTGATGGTTTTGGTTTCACCGGCCGTGCCGGCGAAGTTCAAGGTGCCGTCGTTGTCCGTGTAGTCGTTGTCGGCCGTTGTGGCGGTGCCGTCGTTGGTGGTATAGGGCACGGTGAAACTGCCCTGCACGGGGTTGTTCAGCGTCGCGGTGAAGGTATAGGCGGTCGTCCCGCTGTTGCCTTCGTTTTGCGCGACGCCACCCGAGAGCGTCACCGTGGCCGCGTCGTCGTTGGTGATGGTGCCTACGCCGGTATTGTCGCCGAACCCGCCGTTGACCGGGTTGGACAAGGTGACGATAATGGTTTCGTTATTTTCAACAATTACATCGCCATTGACTGTAATGGTAATATTTTCTGATAAAGGTCCGCCGACCCCGAAATTGATGGTCCCGGCCGCAAGGGGCGCGTAATCGGTGCCCGAGGTCGCGGTGCCGCCAGTGATGGCGTAATCGACCGAAGAAGCGGTGCCGTTGGTGCTGCGGCTGACGGTAAAGACCAGATTGGTTGTGCCGGAGTTGCCTTCGTTGACCGACATGTCGTTGATGGAGAACTGGTTGTCGATGATGGAAACAACATAATCCTCCACCTCGCCGTCGGCGGCCAGGCCGTAAGGGGTCAGGCCGGAGGCCGTGCTGATGCGGAAACGGGCATAAGCACCCGAGGTGGTCGAAGCGGCAACCGGCACCATAAAGCTTAGGTTGTTGGCGCCTGCCACGACGGGCACGTTGGTGAACACCTGATTGCCGGCCTGGTCGAAGGAAAAGTCGTTTTCAAAATCGACCCAGCCGTTCAGGACGCCCGGCGCCGAGGCGGTTACGGTTACGTTGGCCGTTGTGCCTTTGATCAGCAGGTTGGGCAGCACGACGCCGTCTTCATCGTCGCCCTCGGCGTCGGTGTCGTCGCCGTCGGCGTTTAACGAAATCTGGCCGTCAGGGTCGCCGTCCAGCGCAGTACCCAAGCGCGGGCCGGTGAGGGTGGCATTGTGGCGGGCGCCATTGTTGCTCAGCAGGGTGGAGATTAAAGGAGCGCCGAGGCCTGTAAAGTCGTAGATATCGCCGTAGTCGACCTCGTCGTTGGTGATGGTTCCCGTTTGCGGCGAGCCGGCAGTGCTTACACCGGCCGGAGCGCCCGAGATGGCGCCGAGCGCCACCGTGAAGGTTTCGTCGGCTTCCACTTTGAAATCGCCTGTGACCAGTACCGTGATGGTTTTGGTTTCACCGGCGGTGCCGGTAAAGTTCAAGGTGCCGTCGTTGTCGGTGTAGTCGTTATCGGCCGTGGTGGCCGTGCCATCGTTGGTCGTGTACGGCACGGAAAAGCCGCCCTGCACGGCGTTGTTCAACGTGGCGGTGAATACGCGCGATGTGGTACCCGAATTGCCCTCGTTGGCTGCGCCGCCGCCCGTGAGCGTGACGGTTGCCGCGTCGTCGTTCACGATGGTGATCTGGTTGGTGATCGAAGAGCCGCCGCCGGCGAATACCACGTTGCGGCCCAACAAGTTGTTTGCCGAGAGCACCACGTTGAAAATTTCATTGGCCTCCACCTTGGTGTCGCCTTGGATAACCGGAGGGTTGCCGACTAAAATATTGCCAAAAGCGCCGATTGGTACGGTGAATGCGCTGCTGGCATTCAAATAGTCGTTGTCGGCCAAGGTGGCCGTACCGTCCGAATGCGAAAACCCGAATTCGATGGCTGCATCTACCGGGTTGCTCAGGTTGAACGTGAAGGTATAACTCTGTGTACCGCTGTTCCCTTCGTTGCCGGAGAAGGTCGTGGTGAAAGAAACCACGGCCTGGTCGCCGTTGGTGATGGTGCCCGTTTGCGGCGAGCCGGCAGTCGTCACCCCGGCCGGGGCGCCGGTGATAGCGCCGAGGGC
>JADZFP010000354.1 GCA_020849825.1 Saprospiraceae bacterium | reverse complement strand
GACTTCCATCGGAACGGTGAATGCACAAGCCTGTCCGGGCGAATCCTTCGATTACAACGGGACTTTGATCCCGGCAGGGCAAAGCCAGCAATTTACCCTCACCAATTACCTCGGCTGCGACTCGATTGTGACCGTCACCGTGGGCACTTTACCCGTTTCCACCGGCGCGGTGAATGCGTTGGTATGTCAGGGTGAGTCGTTCGATTACAACGGGACTTTGATCCCGGCGGGGCAGAGCCAGCAATTTACGCTCGCCAATTCCCTCGGCTGCGATTCCATTGTCACCGTTACGGTCGGGTTGGCGCCGACCACGATCACGGGGCTCAACGTGAGAGTTTGAGCGGGCGAATCATACGATTTTAACGGCACTTTGATACCTGCCGGGCAAAACCAGCAATTCATCCTGACCAACGTTTATGGCTGCGATTCCATCATTACCGTCAATGTTGCTGCTTTACCGACGTCTGTCGGCACTTTTACCGCCACGATATGCGCGGGCGAGAGTTTCAATTTTAACGGCACTTTGATACCTGCAGGCAGCAGTACGCAGGTTACCCTGGCCAATTATCTCGGTTGTGATTCCATACTGACCATCAACGTCAATGCTTTGCCGGAATATTCGAGCACGCTCGCGGTCGACTTGTGTCCCGGAGAAGTGTTTGAATACGAGGGCGTTACAATGAGCGGCAACCAAAGTTTCGACTTTATTTTACAAAGTCAGCTGGGTTGCGACTCCACGGTGACAGTCACCACTACGGCGCTTCCGGAGACCGGTTTTGCACTGGCTGCGGTCAGTTCGTGCCCGGATACGACTTCGGGAACACTGACGGTCGTCGGTACTTCGGGTGGCCTGCCGCCATTCCTTTATTCGATCGACGGAGCTGTGTTTCAAAGCGAGGCCGACTTTGAGGGGCTTGCCGCCGGCGCCTACACTGTGTACGTGCAGGACGCCAACGGCTGCGTCGCCGAGCGTGATACCGTCGTAGAGGCCTATGCGCCTTTACAGGTTTTGGTCAACGACGGCATACTGGCCTGCGACAGCTCGGGCGTGCGCCTCGACGCCGTTTTGCTTTCCGGCGATTCCACCGGTCTGAGTTTTGTCTGGTCCAATGGCTCAACCACGGCTTCCGCGACTTACGAAGAGGCCGGCCCGGTGTTCGTCACCGTCAGCAACCAGTGCGAGAGCCTGGTGGCCGAAGCGGCGGTCAACTGGGCAGACATCGGCGGTTCACGTTTGGTGTACGTACCCAACGTCCTGGCGCCGGCTGCCCAAAATCCGGACAACGCCCTTTTCCGTCCGTTCTTCCCGGAAGGCGTGATCGTCAACAACTTCATTTTCAGGGTGTACGACCGCTGGGGCAACTGGATGTGGGATTCGCCCGCGCCGGATGCCGGCTGGGAAAGCCTGTTCCGCACCCGCGACATGCAGCCCGGCGTGTACGTCTGGTACCTTGAAGCGACGGTGGATTATTGCGGCCGCATCATTGTTTTGAAAGACAAAGGTGATGTGACGATCGTCAGATAGCCGGCTCAGATATTGAGCATATCCGCGATCTCCTTCCATTGTTGCACCATCGGCGATCCTTTGCCTTCGAGGCGCAAGCGCATGGTCAGGATCGAACCGCCCGACAACCAGCGGCCAAGCGGCACGTGTTTGCTTTTGTCGGCCGGCATGTTCGGGTACTGCAGGATGATGTCGCGGAAATGCCCCGGCGGCACGCGGTCGCGCAGGTAGTCCGACCACCAGGTAGCCCTGCCGATAATACCCGAGGAGCGTACCGCCTGCATAACCGCCTTGACCTGCGAAATGCGGCCGGGTTTTTCTTCCACGGGACCGTTGCTGGTATCGGGGCGCACGCTGGAGTTCAAGGCATTGATCACCACGATGTCGACTTTGCTTCGCAGCTCGTCGGGCAGTTGGGCGATCTTTTGCTGCATCCATTCGTACAAACTGGCCATGAGCGTAAAGCCCTGGTTTTCAAATAATCCGCCGTCGATATAATTGCCCGAATCGGGGATGTAGGTGTACGCATTCATCAGCGGAAACAACTGACTCATCTGGCTGGCGCCGACCATGGAAACGGAGCCCGGGCCATTTTTGAGGTCTTGTTTTTTCTCCGCATCCGCCAGAATGTCGATTGCATCGACAAAAACCCTGGGGTCCATTTTGACCGGACTGGGGTAGCCGGAGCGGCCGTTCTGGATATTCATCGTAATGGGAAAATACAGCGGCATTCGGGTGTCGAGGCTGCCGTCGTCGTTGTACCAGTAGGACAAATAAGGTCGTATCGGATAATTGGCGATCGTGCGGTTGCCGGTTTTGGCGATAGGGTCGCTGGTGCCGTGTTTGAAAAAAGTCGCGATCCGCGCCCTGATTTCGGCGAAAAACGGCTTGTGGTTTTGGGGCGCCATAGATTCAAGCCCCTGCTGGATGGCTTCGCCGAACGCGACGCATTCGTCCATCCGTTGCGTGAAGTTGCGGTTGTTGTGGGTGCGTTTGAAATACCATTTGATACGCGTGCCTACTTCGCCGACGAAAATTTGATAAAAAGCCCCGCTCAGGTAGTTCCGCTGGTACATTTTGGCTGCAAAACCCTCCTGTATGGCCTTTGCTTCGGCTGCTGTCAGGTCCGGATTGTCGTCGAGGAATTTCCACAGGCTAAGCGTCGCGCCGAAGCCCGAAGAGCCGCCCGAAGCCGCTGTTACGGCAAACAAGTGGCGGCGGAACTTGCCGTGGGTTTCCAGGTTAAGACGGTTGACCAGCTGGCTCGTCCAGTAGCCCGCCCGGCTTCCGCCGCCCTGGGCAGTCAGCAGGAAAATCGGTATCCGGCGTTTTTTGCCAAGGTCCGGGGCGATATTGGCCTGCCACCAGGCTTCAAAATAGGTGTCGAGATCAACCCGTATACCGGACAACACCTTCGAGGGCCAGAGCCGCATATCGTGGATGCGGGATCGGGTAAAAAAGGTCAGGTAAGCCAGCAAAACCAGCCCGCCCGTCAGCATGTATTTGCCCGTCGGGGGCAGCAGCAAATAGGCCGCGCTCATCAGGTCGCCCAGCAGCAGGTAAAACAGCGTAATACCCAACAGGACGAAAGTGGGCGACAAAGGCTGCAAATTGGGCGCCCAGGCCGCCGCGACGATGATGACCGTGGTCGAGATCAGCATGAGCAGGTAATGTGTATTGTACACCCCTATCTGATTGACATACAGCCATTCCGATTGCCGGATCGAACCGGCGATCAGGATCATTTGCACACTGAGGCAGAGCCCTATGCACAGGTAGTTCCACAGGGTGTTTACCGGCGGCAGGTTGCGCCCCTGCCGGCGTTTGTTGGCTCTTTGGATGATGAAAATCAGGGTAAATGCCAGCAACATATTTGCCCCGACCAACAGGTCGAGAAACCAAAGCGAAAACCGCGGGCCATCGAGCATTTTGATTGCGCCCCAGATGGCCAGGGTCAACAGGCCGGCTACGGGCACGATCGTCCACCAGCGCCGAAAGCGTTTTAGTTGAACGACATAAACGGCCAGGCTGAAAAAGATCATCGGTAAAGAACAGGCAATGACGGCCGGTTTTAGGTCTTTGGTGACCGGTCGCAAACGCTCGACCACCTCGGTCGGCGCATCGGGGAATATGGCCGTTGGGACGAAATAAAGGGCCAAAGCGATCAGGTGGAACAAAGGAAGGATGCCCGCTGCGCGGATTCCGGTGAACTGGTCGGCCTCGTCGAACATGCCGGTGAGCAACTCGCGCCCCTGTGCATTTTTGAACAACAAATAAGGCACCAGCAACACCCAGGTGAGTGTGGGCAGGTTTTTTACTACGGCATTAAATACGTCCTGGAGAGAGTAGCCGGCAATGAATGCCAGCACCATTTGGGGGTCTTGGAGCATGGGGTTGGTGGTTTGGTGAGGTTTCTAAACTGACACGAAATAAGCCTCAAAAGCCCTGTTTTGATTCAAAAAGCCGATTAATAATCAATTAAACGTGCTTAGTCTCCCCAAACGACCGCACTCAACACCAACAGGTATTGCAAAATCATCAGCCCGTCGATGTACATTTTTTTGCGTTCTACCGCTGTAAGGCGCAGGATGGGGCGAAGCAACAAGGCCGTGCACAGCAGCGAAATCCAGAGGGCGAGTGTTGCCCGGAGCGGATAAATATCCAGCCAATAATTGCCCGCAGCGCAACAAGCCGACAGGAGCAGCGAAACGTCAATCAGCCGGAAAGTGCGCGCAACACCCAAATGTGCAGCCAGGGTAACCAAACCCTGCCGCCGGTCGAACGCCGGGTCGCAGAGGTCGTACGCCAAGGCCAGGGCAAATACGAAAACGGCCCGGCCAGGTAACAGCAGCCAGGCCAAATCCCAGTTTTTCGGGTCCAGCGGCAATAAAACCGTGACCCAGGTCCAGGCCAGGGCAATCGCAAGCGGTTTGAGTAAGGGAATGGCCCTAAGGCCCGAGCGCCCGGGCTTCTGAAAACCATAGTACAACAACCAGATCGACAGCGGCGCCAGGGCCACCCAGCGCGCGGCTTCCGGTATTTTCCAAAAATACAGGAACGCCATCCCTCCCATCCCGAGCGCCACCCATCGGCGCAAACGCCCGGGATGATTGAACGAGTAGGCAAACACTGCCCCGCAAAACACAAATCCCCTCAGCCAACCGGACGACGGAAAGTGGCCGGTCAGCAATACGCTTTGCTCTTCCATGGCCAATGCGCACAGGCCAATCCAGGCAGTTGTTAATATGATGCGTATGTTTTTTTGCAAGGCAGGCAGAATAATGGTCAGGGCATTGTCAAAAACAGCGCAACTCTTTATGTTTCGCAAGGTTTTAACGCAACGCTAACACGTTTTCACAAGAAATTCATAGTTGAATTTGTTCAAAACGGCGTCTATGCTTCGGTGATACACTCTTTTCAGGCCAATCAAACATACGATAAATGAAACGCTGCCTTTTTCTTCCGCTACTTCTGGCGCTGTTATTCAGCCAAACAGCCAGCGCACAGTACTTCGGGCGAAACAAACCCCGCTACCAGAAACTGGATTTCAAGGTCGTTCAAACCGAAAACTTTGAAATTTATCAATACCTCAACAACCCCGAAGTGCTCAACCAGCTGGCGGTCGACGTCGAGCTCTGGTATGCCATGCACCAGGCCGTGCTGCGCGACACCTTCACCGAAAAAAATCCGCTCATCCTCTACAACGACCACGCCGGATTCCAGCAAACGAACGTGATCCAGGGCGATATCAGCGTGGGTACGGGGGGCGTCACCGAGGGCTTGCGCAACCGCGTCGTGATGCCACTGGCCATGACCAACCAGCAAACCAACCACGTGCTGGGGCACGAACTCGTGCACGCCTTTCAGTACCACATGGTCATCGGCGGTGATTCCACCAGCCTGCGCAACCTCGCCAACCTGCCCCTCTGGATGGTCGAAGGGCTTGCGGAGTACCTTTCCATCGGCCGCATCGACCCGCATACCTCGCTCTGGATGCGCGATGCCGTGCTCAACGACGACATCCCCACCCTGCGGCGGCTCGACAATTTCAAATACTTCCCGTACCGCTGGGGGCAGGCATTCTGGGCCTATATCGCCGGTACGTACGGCGACGAGGTCATCCCCGTCCTGTTTATGAATACGGCCAAATACGGCCTCGATCCGGCCATCAAGATTACCCTCTACACCACGCCGGATTCGCTCTCGGCCGACTGGCGCAATTCGCTCAAAAACCACTACGGGCGCTGGGTAACCAAAGGGCAAAAAGACCGTCTGGTAGGTAAAAAACTGCTTTCCGACGACAATGCCGGCACACTCAACATTTGCCCCGTGCTCAGCCCCAATGGCAAATACGTGATCTTTTTATCGGAAAAAAACCTGTTTACCACCGATCTCTTCCTGGCCGATGCCCGCACGGGCCGCATCATGCGCAAGGTGGCCAGCACGGCCAACGACGGGCACATCGACCAGTTCAACTTCATCGAAAGCGCGGGTAGCTGGTCGCCCAACGACCAGCGTTTTGCCTACGACGTGTATGAAAAAGGGCAAAGCGTACTGGTCATTCAGAATATTTTCAAAGGCCGTAAAGTTGAAAAAATCAAACTGGAAGGCGTACCGGCTTTCTCCAACCCGGCATGGAGCCCCGACGGTAAAACCATCGTGGTCAGCGGCCTGGTCAACGGCCAGACCGACCTCTATGCCCTCGACCTCAAAACGCGCAAGGTGCGCCAACTCACCAACGACCGGGCTTCCGAAATTTTGCCTTCATGGAGCGCCGACGGCAGCCGCATCGTGTTCTCTACCGATGCCATAAGCCTCCAGCGCGGCCGCTCAAACGGCGCGTACACCATGAATATGGGTATTCTGGACGTCGTTTCGGGCGATGTCGAACAAATCGACGTGTTTCCCGGCGCCGACAACATGAACCCGCAATTCGACAAAAACGGCGACCTCCTGTTTCTGAGCAACCGCGACGGCTTCCGCAACCTGTACCGATACGAACTGGCCACCAAAAAGGTGTACCAACTCACCGAACTGCTCACCGGCATTACCGGTATCACGCCCTACGCCCCGGCTTTTACCGTTGCCGAAGACCGCGATCGCATCCTGTACACCTATTTCAACCACGGGGAGTACATCATCTACCAGGCCAAATCGGCCGATTTCACCCCCAAGGAAGTCGATCCGCTGGCCGTCGACATGGTGGCCGCCGCTTTGCCGCCTTTCAATCCGCGCCAGCGCGACATCGTCAATACCGGCCTGCGCACCATCGACAATGCCCAGAAGGAAGTTCAGGCCACCACGATTACCCAAACCGTCAAGTACAAACCCAAATTCAACCTCGAATACGTCGGCGGCGGGGGCGGCATTGGCGTCAATACCGGCAATACCAGTTTCGGGACGACAACCGGCCTGGCCGGCGGCGTCGACATGCTGTTCGGCGACATTCTCGGCAACAACCAACTCTACGTGGGCGGCGCCCTCAACGGCGAAATCCAGGACATTGCAGGGCAGCTCAGCTACATCAACAACAAAAACCGGATCGGTTGGGGCCTCAACCTGTCGCATATCCCCTTCCGTTCGGGGGCGTATTATCAGGACGCCAGTTTTGTGCCGCACACGGTATATACCAGCGAAGGCGAGCCGTTTTTCGGGTATAAAGACAGCCTCATTCTGCAACGTCTGTTTCAGGAACGCATCGGCGGACTGATCTTCTATCCCCTTTCCGTGACCAAACGGGTCGAGTTGGGCGCGGCATTTGAAATTTATCACCAACGGGTCGACTACTACCTGTACTACATCGATCCCTTCGGTGTCTTGCGGGGCCAGGAGAGAAAACGCCTGCCCTCCGGCCCGGGCATCAACCTGGCCAATATCAACGCCGCGTACGTCGGCGACAACGCCTACTTCGGCGGCACGGCGCCCCTGCAAGGCTGGCGCTACCGCATCGGGCTGGAGCAATTTTTCGGGGCATACCGGTTTACGGGCCTTTTGCTCGACGGCCGGCGGTATTTCTACGCCAAACCCGTCACTTTCGCGCTTCGCGGCATCGGTTACGGGCGCTTCGGCGGCAATGCCAACAATACCGACGAGGTGTATCCCATGTTTGCCGGCAACCCCTTCTTCGTGCGCGGCTATACCAACAACTTCCTGTACAATGAAGCGCCCGAACTGGTTGAGCAAATGGCCGGCAGCAAGATCGTGATTGCCAATGCCGAAATCCGCCTGCCCTTCACCGGCCCGCGCCAGCTGGCTTTGCTGCCGATCAATTTTCTGCTGACCGACCTGAACCTGTTTTTCGACGCCGGACTGGGCTTTTTCGAACTCGACGACCTGAAATCGACCGGCGACAGCCCGTTTTTCGTGCAACACAAGCCGCTCCTGTCTACGGGGGCTTCCCTGCGCGTCAACCTCTTCGGGGCACTGATTCTGGAACCCTATATCGCTTACCCGATCTCGGCGCCCAAGGAAGTCAGGCGATGGGTGTGGGGATTCAATATTTTGCCGGGATGGTAAAGGTTGGCTGATTGTTTTTTTATAAAAATGAGGCTGTGGTGACCCGGGAGCCCCGGCGAATCAAGTGTCACGCAAAGCCGCAGATCGATTTATGTTTCACGCGAAGCATGCAAAGGGGATTGTGTTTTACGCAGGGTTTTTATTGCACGCAGAGGCGCAGAGACACAGAGGGAGGCGTGTTTCACGCGAAGGCCGCAAAGGAGCAAAGCGCGCAAAGGGGGGATTTATGTAATACACTTTCGCGGCTTTGTCTGACGTAGTTGCACGCAGAGAGGCGCAGAGACACAGAGGGAGGCGTATTTCACGCGAAGGCCGCAAAGGTGCTTGTGTTTTAAGGTATCCGGTCGCAAAGCGAGCAAGGAGAGAAATCAAAACAGACAAGCAAAACTCTGCGCCTCCGCGTCTCTGCGTGCAATAAAAATCCCGCGTGAAATCCCCCCCCTCTGCGCGCTTCGCGTGAAATAACATCACAAGGGTTTTGTCCGGCCGGACTTGTGAGACAGCCTCCTTTTTTGCCCGAACAACGACTGCTCCCCGCTCTGCCAATTTCAGGGCAGAGAGAACTGCTTCAGCCAGTTCCAGTTTGATTCGGCGGCAAAATCAGGGTAACTGTGTTTGATTCCCTTTACCATGATGAACTGGAAAATATTATCCGACAAGCCGCTGTTGGACACAAAGCGGGCGACTACCGCCGTACTGGTGTCGCCGGTGATGGTATAATTTGGGTCGAGACCAAAATTGCGGATATGCGCCTGGGAAACCCTGTAATATTTAAAATCGGGGTATTTCAACAGCGAATCGAACTCGCTGAGCGGCAGGTCGGGGCCTTCGTTGCCGGGGCCCCAGTCGTCGTTGCCGATCTGGAAAGTGACGGGCAACTTGCGTTTGGGGGTATACGTGACCGAATCCAGGTAAAACGAGCCGGCGCTTTCCACCACAGCTGCCAGCACATCGCTCATTTCGATGGCGCATTTGGCAGCCATTTGCCCGCCATTGGAAAAACCGACCAGGTAAATTCGTTTGTTGTCGATCAGCATCCGCCGATTCAGGTCGTCGATCACAGCGCGCAGGAACTTGATGTCGTCGAGGGGCTTTTCACCGGCGCAGAAGGTAAAATCTGCGTCGGGAGGGGTATTCCATTTGGTCGTTGTTTTTTGCCCGTCGACCGGATCAATGATGCAGTAGCGACCGGATGACGGGTATACGGTGATTATTCCCTCTGCTTGGCCAACCTCTTTCCAGCCCGATTCATTATAAAACTTTTCACCGTCGCCGCTTGTGCCGTGCAGCATAAAGACGACGGGGTAAGCAGTTTTGCCGTCGTAGCCGCCAGGCACGTGCACATAAAACTCGCGCTCCGTACCATCGATGGTGAGCGTAAAACGGTTTTTTCCGGTATTGTAGAGGGCGTCCTGGGTGCCTTCTTTTTTATTACAGGACAAAAGGGCGACGGCACAAACCGCCATCAGGACAGGGAACAGCGTTTTCATGGAAATGCACAAAAAGTTGGTCGCTTCGAAATGTGTCGAAGTGACCATGAGACTGTGCGTGCACCAAAGGGTTTAACCCGATGTGTTAAAAAAACGTTTTTAGGACCTGATTCGGGTTCTAGAAGTGTTTGAAATACTCGAAGGGTTCCTTGCAATCGTCGCAGACGTACAAGGCTTTGCAAGCCGTAGAACCGAAACGGCTGCTTTCGTGCGTGTGATCGGAGCCGCAGTGCGGGCAGGGCACGGCAGGCGGCGGAGCGAAAAGGTCGTCCGGATCGTTGATGGTTTTGACCGGCGGAGCGATGCCGTAGCGCCGCAATTTTTCGCGCGCGGCATCGCT
>JADZFP010000353.1 GCA_020849825.1 Saprospiraceae bacterium | reverse complement strand
TTCAGTTGCTTCAAACGCTCTCTCCGGCCGAGCGGCGGCGTTTTAAAAAATGGCTTGCGTCGCCTGTTCACAACGCAAATGTTTTATTGTCAAAATTTTATCAGTACATCGACACGCGCTCGGAATGGACGGACAGGACCCTGAACCCTGAAAAAATAATGACCTTTGTCAGTGCGGAAACCCCGTACGACGATCTCTCCTTTCGCAGGCTGTTGTCGGAATTTTTAGCGCAACTTGAAGATTTTTTGGTCTTCGAACACTGGCAAAACAGACCCGAAGAAGTGGCCCTGCAGCGCGCCCGGGTGTACCGCTTGCGGCAAATGCCCCGCGAGGCGACCGGCCGCTTGTCGGAAGCTTCGGCCGATTTGCAACAGCGGCCCTGGCGCGACGCTTCTTATTATTTGGCCGCTTACCGCCTTCAGGAGGAAAAACTTCAGCAGGCGCCCGCGCGCGCCGTGGCATTAAACATGCAGGAAATGTCGGACGAACTGGGCGCTTTTTTCGCTGCCGAATTGTTGCGCAATGCCTGCACGGCCCTGAGCCATCAGGCGGTGTATCGCGCCGATTACCGCCTGCCTTATCTGGATGCCGTTTTGGCCGACTGTGCAGAGGGGCGCTTCGACAGGGCGCCGGTTATTCGCCTGTATTATCTGTCTTATCGCTGCCTGACCCGTCCGGATGCCGAAAAAGAGTTCATGGATTTGAAAAGCCTGCTGCCCGACGCCGGCCGCTGGCTGCCGCCGGACGAGTTGCGCAACGTGTTCACGTTTGCCATCAACTATTGTATCCGCCGGCTCAATACCGGCGCCGAGCATTACCTGAAAGAGGTGCTGGATTTGTACAAAGCGGGGCTGTTGCAGGGTGTTTTTCTGGAAAACGGGGTGCTGAACCGTTTTACGTTCAAAAACATCGTGGCGGCTTCGCTGAAAGAGGAAGAGCTGGAATGGGTCGGTAATTTTATCCGGCAATATGCGCCCTTGTTGCCCCTGGCGCACCGTGAGGCTTACGAACGATTTGCGCTGGCCAAACTGGCTTATCAAAATGGCGATCGCGAGCAGGTCAGGACCTTGTTGCACGAACTGCGCAGCGACGACGTTTTTCTCGACCTCGATGCGCGGGTGTTATTGCTCAAAATTTACTTCGAACTGGGCGAATGGCGTCTGTTGCGCGGTTTTCTCGTCGCTTTCGAGCGCTTTGTCGGCCGAAAAAAAATGTTGCCTTATCAGGCGCCCAACTACCGGAACATCATTCATTTGACCGGCCGGTTGATGCAGTGGCACACTGAAAAGGCAACATATTTATCCGAAGAAATCGAGGTTCTGCGACAGCAAATCCTCGATGCCCAGCCGCTGACGGAACGCGCCTGGCTGTTGGCGCAACTGGACAGGGCGATCAGGATTTTTTCGACCGGAGCAGTCGTTTGAAAAATTTCGGATGAACGACCAGCAGGCCGAACGACTCGCCCTCTTCCTTGGTCGTCTTGGCATGGTGGGCGCCGTGGGCCCGCAGGATCGCGCGGGAATACCAGCCGTCGAGTTGCCGGAACCAAGGGAATCGCTGGTGGATATACACATCATGGATCAGGAAATAGGTAAGGCCGTACAGCGAAATACCTACGCCGATAAACAATACCCAGCTTGGCCCCCAAAGCCCGCCTGCCATGTAACACAACATGGAAGGGATGGCGAATACGAGGAAAAAGCGGTCGTTTTTTTCAAAAAAGCCTTCTTTTTCATGCTTCGGTTTGTGGTGGTCTTCATGCCATTTCCAGAGGAAACCGTGCATAACGTACTTATGGGTAAACCAGGCCATGAATTCCATGCCGATGTAAGCGGCGACGGTAGCGATAAGACAGGCGAGCCAAGTAGCCATTTGTGGAGGACAATTTTGTAAAATGATGTGTATCAATAAAAAAGCGCAGATGTCGATCAGTGCGGGTTTTCTTCCCTCCGGACAAACATCTGCGCAGCGGTTTTATGCAGCAGAATGGGAGAAAACCTCCCTAAAACATCGTTCTTTCGAGAATGTTCCGATAAACTCAACGGTTCATCGATTCCATGAACTCGGCGTTGCTCGTTGTGTGCAGCATTTGTTTTTTGATAAACTCCATGGCTTCCTCCGGCTTCATGTCGGCCAAGTGGTTGCGCAGGATAAACATGCGCTGCAGGGTATCCTTGTCGAGCAACAGTTCTTCGCGGCGGGTACTCGACTTGGTCAGGTCGACGCTCGGGTAGAGGCGGCGGTTGGCCAGGTTGCGGTCGAGCTGGAGTTCCATGTTGCCCGTTCCCTTGAATTCTTCGAAGATGACCTGGTCCATTTTGGAACCGGTATCGATCAGCGCGGTGGCCAGGATGGTCAGCGAACCGCCGTTTTCGATGGCGCGGGCGGCGCCGAAGAACTTCTTGGGTTTTTGCAGGGCCGTGGCTTCCACACCACCGGAGAGCACTTTGCCGGAAGCGGGCGCTACGGTGTTGTAGGCGCGGGCCATACGCGTGATCGAGTCGAGCAGAATCACGACATGATGGCCGCATTCGACCATACGTTTTGATTTTTCAAGCACGATATTGGCCAGGCGCACGTGGTTTTCAGCCGGCTCGTCGAAAGTAGAGGAGACGACCTCGGCGCGCACGCTGCGTTTCATGTCGGTGACCTCCTCGGGGCGTTCGTCGATCAGCAGGATGATGACGTAGCACTCGGGGTGGTTTTTGGTAATGGCGTTGGCAATGTCTTTCAGGAGGAAAGTTTTGCCGGTTTTCGGCTGCGCCACGATGAGGCCGCGCTGGCCTTTGCCGATCGGGGTGAACAGGTCGATGATCCGGTTGCCGAAATCGCGCCCGGTCGGGCTGGTGATGAGGGTAAATTTTTCGGTGGGGAACAAGGGCGTCAGGTAGTCGAAAGGAACGCGGTCGCGTACGTCTTTCGGGTCGAGGCCGTTTATCTTGCTGACTTTGAGCAGGGCGAAATATTTTTCCCCTTCTTTCGGCGGTCGGATGGCGCCTTTGACGGTATCGCCGGTGCGCAGGCCGAAGAGTTTGATTTGGGAAGGCGACACGTAAATGTCGTCGGGGCTGGTCTGGTAGTTGTAGTCGGTTGCGCGCAGGAATCCGTAGCCGTCGGGCATCATTTCGAGTGTGCCTTCCCCTTCGATGATTCCATCGAGTTCGACGTCGAATTTTTCACGCGGGATGACGGGCATAACCTCCGGCTCCTGTTCGGTGCGGACGGGTTGGCGTTGTTCGTTCGGAGCGTTCTGGTCCTGAGCGGGGCGGCGCACCACCATTTCATCGTCATCGTCTTCGCCCTGTGCCGGCGGCACGAAGTCTTCTTCTTCGTATTGCTGGAATTTGTTGGCTTCCGGATCGACGAGATTGGGGTTGCCCGGCCGGTTGGGGCGCACGTCGCGGCGGTCGCGGTCGCGGAAATCGCGCCGATCGCGATCGTCGCGGCGGTCATCGCGCCGGTCGCGGTCGTCACGCCGATCCCTGTCGTCGCGGCGGGGCTGGTCGCGGTCGTCGCGGCGGAATTCGGCTTCGCGGCGGGGCTGGTCGCGCGGATCGCGGCGATCGCGATCATCCCTGCGGTCGCGGTCGTCGCGTCGATCCCTGTCGTCGCGGCGGTAATCGGCATCGCGTCGGTCACGGTCATCCCTGCGGTCGCGGTCGTCGCGTCGATCCCTGTCGTCGCGGCGAAACTCGGCTTCGCGGCGGGGCTGGTCGCGCGGATCGCGGCGAGGTTCGTTTTCGCGGCGAGGTTCGTTTTCGCGGCGCTGTTCCGATTCGCGACGCTGTTCGGGTTCGCGACGGGGGGCTGGTTCGCGTTTGGGCGTTGTTTCGGTAAGCGGCTGCTTTTCGGGTTTGGCGGCCGGTTCTTTGGCGGGCTCTGCCGGTTCGGCAGGCGATGCTTTTACGGTCTTGCGCGGGCGTTTGGCGGGTGCAGGTTCTTTTTCTTCGGTTTTTTCAGCGATAACCTGCGGCTTTTTACGGCCGAGCGATCCGGCCGAGCCTTCATCGACTACCGGAACGTCTTTGGAAGAGGAGTTTTTTTCCCGAAGGGCTTGTTCATCGAGAATTTTATACACCAGTTCCTGCTTGGTGAATTTGTTGTAACCTTTGAGACCGAGCTTGCTGGCAATGTCTTTTAATTCGGACACCAGCATGTCGTTCAACTGTAATATGTCGTACATGACAAGTATAAAGGATTGGGAAGATTGGTAAGCAAAAACTTAACGTAGGTATGGTTCACCACAGGGCAGCCACGCTTGCGCAGGATAAATCAACACTAAAACGGTGGAAAAAACCAGGGGATATGGCGGAGATGTGGCGTCGGCAACTAGTGGCCGGCAGAGAATTGAACGCTGCAAAGATAATCCGGTTTTCAAATTCCCGCTATCTTGCCGCGATTTTTTATGTGATCTCGTACTATGCTCCAACTCAAAGTTATCCGCGAAGAAAAGAAGCGTATCCTCAACGGTTTGCGCAAACGCAACTGGAATGCCGCCCAACTCAAAGTGATCGACCAGATCCTTAAAACCGACGATCAGCGCAAAGCTTGTCAGAAAGAACTCGACGATACCCTGGCTGAAAGCAACCGCCTCTCCAAGGAAATCGGCCAACTCATGGCGCAGGGGAAAAAGGACCAGGCTGAACAACAACGCGCCCAGGTGCTGGCCATGAAGGAGTCGATCAAAACCCTCGAAGACCGCCAGCGCACGCTTGCCACCGAACTCGACAACCTGTTGCTCAGCGTTCCAAACTGCCCGCACAGCAGCGTACCCAAAGGCAAAACTCCGGATGACAACAAGGTGTATAAAGCCTGGACCAAACCCTTCCCCGAGCTCCCCGAAGACGCACTGGCACACTGGGATCTCGCAAAAAAATACAACCTCTTCGATCTCGAACTGGGCGTCAAACTGACCGGCGCGGGCTTCCCGGTATACCGGGGCCAGGGCGCCCGCCTGCAACGGGCTCTGATCCAGTTTTTTCTCGATGAGGCGGTCAAAGCTGGTTATGAGGAAATCATCCCGCCCCACCTCGTCAACGAGGATTCCGCCCGCGGCACCGGCCAGTTGCCCGACAAGGAAGGCCAGATGTACCATTGCACCGTCGACAACCTTTACCTGATCCCAACAGCCGAGGTGCCGGTGACCAATATCGTGCGCGACGATATTATTCCCGAAAAAAACCTGCCCATCAAAATGACCGCCTACACGCCCTGCTTCCGCCGCGAAGCCGGCGCCTGGGGCGCGCACGTACGCGGCCTCAACCGTGTTCACCAGTTTGATAAAGTCGAGATCGTACACATCGAACACCCTGACCGCTCGTACAAAGCGCATCAGGATATGCTCCGGCACGTGTCGCGCCTGATGGCCAAACTCGAACTGCCGTACCGTATCCTCCTGCTTTGCGGCGGCGATATGGGATTCGCTTCGGCCAAGACCTTCGATTTTGAAGTGTGGTCGGCCGCCCAGAAACGCTGGCTGGAAGTCAGCTCGGTATCCAACTTCGAAACGTTCCAGTCGAACCGGCTCAAATCCCGCTTCCGCGACGCCGAAGGAAAAATCCAGCTTACCCATACCCTCAACGGCTCGGCACTGGCGCTCGCCCGTATCGTCGCGGCGCTGCTCGAGAACAACCAGACGCCCGAGGGGATTCGTATTCCCAAAGCGCTTTGGAAGTACACGGGTTTCAAAATGATCAAGTAAAACCGGATTTGATTGATCGGGACCGCCTTTGCGGGAAAAATAGGTCACGCAATGACGCAAAGTGCGTAAAGGTGTGTTGGGGTTTCAAGCAGAGACGCAGAGGCGCGGAGTGATCCCGGGATTTTCCTTTGCGAGCCTTGCGGCTTTGCGTGAAAAAAATGTGACGTCAGGTTTGCAGGAAAGGGTTTCTGCAACTGGCTCGCGCTGTGTCTCTGCACCTCTGCGTGCAACATATTTTTATCATGCAGCCGCCGCTAAGCGGCGTTATTTTGGTTTCAAGCAGAGACGCAGAGGCGCGGAGTGATCCCGGGATTTTCCTTTGCGAGCCTTGCGGCTTTGCGTGAAAACAAATCGCACCAAACCAAAAAGCGCGCAAAGAGTTTCCCCTTTGCGCGCTTTGTCTTTTAAGTAAATACCAACAGACGCGATGGTTTTCGGTCGGTTATAAATCAAGCGTTACAAAAACGATCTGTCTTCGGGGAGAGGGGAGCAAATTCAAGCGGATTAACCGACCAACACAAGACGGGAGTTCTCCTGCTTCCGCGGATATTGGCCGAATCCCCCGGCTCAAATCTGCTCGTCTTCCTACCCCCGGAGACACATAATAGTCGTTTTCTGTTCGGGGATAAAGGTGCAGGCCGGGGGAGAAAAACCGGGTTTGATCTGGTTTCAAAATGGTTTGATGGCGTTACATTTTTCATCTTTAATGGAAAAAACGGCTCCCAATCGCTTGAAAAACGCCTTGTTGTGTATTTGTCGCTTCAATTCCGCCGCACGTCGTCGACCTGGCTCGGCGACACACCGAACTTTTCCTTGAACACTGTGGAAAAATATTTTTCATTCACAAAGCCTACCCGCGTGGCAATCTCCCCGACACTGCCCTGGCGTTGCTGCAACATTTGCATGGCGCGCTCCAGTCGGTAATCGCGGATGAAATCGGAGGCCGGCTTGCCGGTCAGGGCTTTCATTTTGCGGTGCAATTGAACCCGGCTCACGTACATTTTCCCGGCAAACTCTTCTACGCCCAGCGTTTCGTTTTCGAGATGCTGCTCCAGTACGTCCGAAAAACGCTGCATAAACTCCCGGTCGGGTCCGGCAAGGGCTTCCGTATCTGCCGCGGGGATGTCGACGGCCGATTGCCCGAAGCGGCGGATCAGTTGCTGGCGGATGGCGACCAGGTTTTCCATGCGGATGAGCAATTCCTCCGCGTTGAAGGGTTTGGTCAGGTAATCGTCGGCGCCCGCGCGCAACCCTTCTATGCGGGCTTCGGTGGCCGATTTGGCCGTCAGTAAAATGACGGGAATATGGGCGGTCAGTTCGTTGTGTTTCAGGGTGCGTACCACTGTGTAGCCGTCTTTCCCCGGCATCATCAGATCGGTGATAACGAGGTCGGGGATGCGGTCCAGCGCCAGCGCGATGCCTTCGTCGCCGTTGCGGGCTTCCGTCACCTGCCATTGCCGTCCGATCGAATGGCGGATGAATTCGCGCAGGTCGGCATTGTCTTCGATGACCAATGCCTGCGGCAGTTCGGAATCGGCAGCGGCAAGTGGCGCGGCAACGACCGCTTGTTTTTCGCCCCCTCGCCGGACGGGCAGCCACAGGGTGAACGTCGACCCTTTATCAGGCGTGCTTTTCACGCTCAATGTGCCGCCCATCAGAATGCTGAGTTCCTGACAAAGCGCCAGCCCGATGCCGCTGCCGGCGGCTTGGGGCGGATTGCCGGGCGCCTGGTAGAACCGGTCGAAGATATGCTTTTGGGCTTCGGGGGCAATCCCGATCCCGGTATCCGATACTTCGACCCTGACGCCGTTGTTGTCGGCGGGCACGACACTTATCCGCACTTTGCCGCCACCGGGGGTGAATTTCAGGGCATTGGACAAAAGATTGTTCAGAATGGTATCCACTTTGGTCGGGTCGTACAAAAACGCGGGGATGTTTGCGTCGGCCTGGCATTCGAGCAGGATACCCTTTTGCTCGGCCAGGTGTTTGAAATTGAGCGCCAGCGCTTCGACCCCGTTCGCCAGATCGCCCAGCCGTTCGTCGAGCGTCATGCTTTTGCTTTCCAGCTTGGCGAGGTCGAGCAAGTGATTGACCAGGTCGAGCAGATGGCTGCTGTTGCGCTCCACCATGCGGAGTTTTTCCTCACGGGCGGGGTCTTCCGGATGGTTCAGTATTTGTTGCACCGGCCCTCGAATGAGCGTAAGCGGGGTGCGGAATTCATGCGTGATGTTGGCGAAAAAATTGGACTTCATCTCCTCCACAGCACGTATACGCTCCGTCTCCAGTTGTTCGAATTTCAACTGCGCGCGCAACTGGACCCGATTGATTTGAAAACGGTATATTTTCCACAACACCCACAGCAAGAAAAGGGTGTAGCACAAATAAGCCGGATAACTTCGCCACCAGGGCGGGTGTATGACGACCCGGAGTTCGACAGGCCGCTCGTTCCAGATGTTATGACCGTTGCTGCCGATTACCCGAAAAACATATTCGCCCGGCGGCAGGTGTGAATAGTGCGCAAAATGTTTGCTGCCGGCATCGATCCAGTTATGCTCAATGCCTTGCAACTGATAGCGGTACTGGTTTTTGGAGGGATCGCTGAAATCCAGCGCCGCAAATTCAAATGAAATATTGTTCTGATCGTAAGCCAGATCGATACGGCTCAGGTATTCCAGCGGACGATCGAAAGGGTAGTTGCGGGCGCCCGGTACCAGTTCGTCGTGATTGATCGACAAGCCGACGAGCACGACGGACGGGGCCCGGGACCCGGCTTCTATTTTTTCCGGAAAAAACCGGTTGATGCCGTTGACGCCGCCGAACAGCAGCGCTCCGCCCGGCGCTTTGAAATGGGCCTGTGTGTTGAATTCGGTGCTTTGTAAACCCTCGGCAGCGGTGTATACAATGGTCGGGATTTGCTGCACCTGTCGCCCGGGCTGCCCGGCGTCGGGCCAGATGACGTTCTGGATTTGCAGTCGGACGACTCCCCGGTTGGTACTGCACCACAACTGGCCCAGTTTGTCGGGCAAAACACCGTACACCACGTCGTTCGGCAGCCCTTCCTCGGTGGTCAAATGTGTAAACCTGCCGCTGCTGATATCGAGCCGGTCAAGACCGCCGCCCTTGGTTCCCACCCAAAGTATCCGGTCGGGCGCGGCGGGGTCGGGCAACCGGCACTTGACCAATTCGGCCGACAAACTGAACGGGTCGGCGGCATCGGGGGCAAACAGGCGGAAGCGGAGCTCTTCTCCCTGCGCCGCGGCTTCCACCAACCCGTATTGCGTGCCCAGCCAGAGCGCGCCGCGCGCATCTTTTTCTAAGGCGATGACCTTTACGCCATACTGGTTTTTTTGAAAAAGATGCGAAAAATCAAAGTCTTTAAAACCGCGGTTTTTAATGTCGAAACGGGTCAGCTGGCCGCTCCAGCCCGTCACCCACAGGTAGCCCCGCGGGTCAAAAAACAGCCGGGCCTGCGGGTACACGCGGTGCTGAAACGGGTAGGATTGCGGCGCCCCGCCACCGGCAGGATAGTACCGCAATTCCGAACGGTCGTTTACGCCCTTTATGCCGCAAAGCAACCAGTATCCGCCGCCGGGTTCAAAGGCCAGGTCCATCTGCCGGTTGGGCGCATCGGGGAATGCCGTGCCCGGATCGAGCAAACGGCCGACCGGATCGTAACGGTAAATCGTCGATATTTTCTGGGCGTAAACCGTTCCTGCCGCGTCTTCCCACAGGCCATTGATACTGTGTCCGGCCGCGCCGGCTTGAAAGAGTTCGACCTGCGGATTGAATTTGCGCAGCCCGTAGCCCCGCGTGCCAAACCAGATGTTGCCGTTTTGATCCTGCATGACCGAGGCCACATCCTGTTCGAGTACAAAATCGGGTTTGTCGGGGCGCGGAATTTCCCCTCTGCGGAGCCGCCAGACCTTCTTTTCCACCACGAGCCAATGATTGCCGGCGTGATCGGTTGACAGACCTGCATAGAGCGAGACCTCGGGAAAAAACAAACGGGTCGTTTGCCCCTGAAAAATCCGGACGGCCGATTGATCGCCCGTTACCCATATCTCCTCGGGGCCCAATGCACTGGCATTGTTCACGGCATCCAGTCCTGGACGCGGCCGGGGCATGTCGACCGGTACAAATTCGGCGACACGGGTTTGCGCATCGAAGCGATAGATGCCGTTTTGCGTACTGATCAAAAATTGATCTTTGGCCAGTTCTTTTACTTTTCGGATAAAAATGGGGGTGTTTTTATCCATACCCGGCTGCTGTGGCAAGTTGAAGGCGGTCACTTGCACGAAGGGCGCCAGGTTGGCCCGGGCGGGCATGGCCGAGGGCCATTCAGCGGGCAACTGTATCCGAAAAAGTCCATTGCCGACCTGCGACACCCAGATTGCGCCGTCGGAGGTTTCCAGAATGGCCTGGATTTCCGGTTGCAGCTGGTTGTCGGACCAAATCGGATTTAAATTAATTTGGTGGAAAAGTCCCGTGCGCCGGTTGAGTACGTTGACGCCGTTGTTCTCCGTGCCGATCCAGAGCAGTCCGCGGCTGTCTTCCAGCAGGGTAGTGGTGATGTTTTCGGAAAGAGAGAAAGAATCCCGGACGCTTTTGCTGTACACGCGAAAATTATAGCCGTCGTAGCGGTTCAGCCCGTCTTTGGTCGCAAACCACAAAAAGCCGTCGCGGGTTTGCAGCATATCGTACACCATCCCCTGCGACAAGCCATCTTCGATCGTCAGGGATTCGATGCGCGCGTTTTGTGCCGCGGGGCGCTGACAGAGAGCCAGATTGCCCAACAACATGCATGCGATTACGATATTATTCAGACGCGGGAGTACCTGCATTAAAAGCGAGATTAGTTTCCACAAACCTCATTGGCTCGTGCAAGGCGGCAAATAAAGGGCTGCGCCTGCTATTCCCCAAACCTCTTTTGTCGTCTGATAAGCTTTTTGGGTAAAAATTTTTGCCGTCGGTTTATTGTTACGTCAGTTCCTGAAGAACAAGCTACCGACGGCAAAAGCGCATTTAACGCATTAAAACAAGCGGAAGCGTGCGTCGCCAGGCCGGTGTTGCGACCAGCAGCAGATACCTGCCTGCCGGCAGATCGGTCGGGAACAACAATTCAATTTTTTGCTGCCCGGCCGGTAAAAAAACATCGGGCGACAGGTTTTTCACCCGTTTTCCCTGCAGGTCGAACAAATCCACCGTGCAAGCGCCGCTGCCTTCGGAATCGATTTCGAGGATGGCCTGTTCGCGTACGGGATTGGGATAAAGCCGGATGGCGGCTTCTGGTTCGACGGGTTCATCATTGTCGACAGTCGGTACGACGTTGCTGAACCGGCAAACGGCAAAATTGTGCCGCCCGTCGATCCAGAAACTTCCCGCGCTCACGATTTTGCCGTCGGCCTGCAAGCGGAGGGCTTGAATGTTGTCGCCGAGGGCGTTGAGATTGTGCACGATGCTACCGCTTTGCCCGAACGATGCGTCGGATTGCCCATTGGGCAACAAGCGGGCCATCGCAGTGTGATAGGTTCCGTTGACGTTGGCCGAGCCGCCGAGCAGGAGTTTCCCGTCGGGTTGCAAAGCGATGTCGCTTAGCTGTTCGTGGGCATTGCTCACCTGTATAATTTTCACGCCATTGTCGCCAAAACCGGCGTCGAGGTTGCCATTGGGCAAAATGCGGACGACCGCCATGCCCGTATTGGCCGGCTGGACCTGACAATAACCGGCTATCACGATTTTACCATCAGGCTGCAACACGGCCGACGAGGGGAAGTCCTCGCCGCTCGTGATCGAAAAAATGACTTTTCCATCGCTGCTGAACGAGTTGTCCGGGTTGCCGTTGGGCAGGTAGCGCAGGGCGGCGAATTTTTCCAGGTTGCCGATCGTGGCATGGCAGGCGACGAGGATGCGTCCATCCGGCTGCAGCATGATCTCTTCTACCCCCGCATAACTGTCGCCCAGCGGGGTGTGTACGAAACCTGCACCACCACCGAAACTGTTGTCGACCGTGCCGTTGGCGTGAAAACGCCAGACGACGGGTTCGAGATAGCCAGTGATATTGGCGATGCCGCCCAGCAGTATTTTCCCGTCGGGTTGTACGACAAGGGAGGTTCCGTATTGTGCGTAGTTGCTGACTTGCTTGAGCAAAATGCCGTCGCCGCCGAAGCCCGGATCGGGCGAACCGTCGGCATTGAAACGCGCCAGCAAAAAATAGTCGTCGTCGTTGTTCCAGGCCGAACCGGCGCAGAGAAACTTGCCGTCGGGCAAAAGCCAAATCTTGTTAGCTTCCGTGTTCAGGTTGGGCAAACCGACCATTTTTTTGCCATTGTTGCCGAAAGTTTGATCGATCGTGCCGTCGGGCATGTAGCGAAGCAGGGCAATTTTACTGGAAACATCGTCACTGGGTTGCCAGGTGCCGCCCACCACAAGGATGCGGCCGTTGGGCAACAGGGCCACGTCGCTGGCGCTGGCATGGCCGCCGCTGAGAAAGGAAGTGATCGCCGAACCGTCGTTGGAAAACGAGGGGTCCAAAAATCCTGCCTGCGCCCGTACGAGCAGGGGAAACAACAGGCCGATTAACATGCTGAAAAGCGTGGTTTTTGACATAGCCATTTGCAGGTATTGTATGATGAATGTTTGGGTAAAAATGACAGGGCAAAGGTGGCCGCCCACGGCTTTCAGGCGCGTTGCCGTTGTTGTCAAATTCGTTGCAGCAGGCTCGCACAGATGTTGCAAAACATATCAATCCTGTTGCAAAAACCTGATTTTTGCCCGGAACGGGCTTAGTTTCGCCTTGTCGCTCATCCCCCCTTCCAATGAATAAAACAGCCTGCATCCTCTGCTTGCTTTTTCTGTGTCTGTCCGTGCGGCCCTGTGTCGCACAAACCAACAAGGTCGACAGCCTGCGCGCGCTGCTTTCCAGCGCTCCCGATCGCCCGACCCGCCTGCGCCTCGTATTCAGGATCGGTAAAAACCTGCACCATGCCGACAGCCTCGACCTTTACGGCAAACGCCTGCTGGATGAAGGCCGCAAACACCGCGAACCGCTGGCGGCCGGTTACGGCGAGCGATTGCTGGGCGATGCGGATTTTTACCGTCTGCGATACGAAAGCGCATTCGGCCATTATTTCCGCGCCGATTCCGCTTTTAAAGCCGCGGGCGAAGGCCCCGAGCGCCTCACCGTACTGAGCAACGGCGCCTACGCCCTGATGCTCCTGGGCCGTTACGGCGATGCCATCGAATGGGCCTCGACCCAAATGGAATTGTCCGAATCGCTCGGCGATACCGACAATGCGGGGCAGGCGGCGCGCAGCATCGGCGATTGCCTGCTCAAGCAGAAAAAATTCCGGGAGGCGCTTCCCTATTTTTACAAAAGCCTGGCCTGGGAAAAACAAAACAACCCGCAGGACCTGTGTTGTATACAACTGGCCATCGCCTACGAACACCTGCAAATGCCCGATTCTGCGCGGTATTTTTATGAAAAAAGCCTGCAACACGCTCAGCAACTCGACATCCCGTATCGTATCGCTTCGGCGCACCAGTATTACGGCATGTTTTTCCTGAACCAAAATGCCCTCGACGAAGCCGAAAAACACCTCTTGGCCGCCGAAGATTTGCTCAAAAACAAACAGGACAAACTCAGCGGTCCGGGTTTGTACAAAGGGTTGAGCGACCTCGAATTGCGCCGCAACCGGCCGGAAGCAGCGATCAAGTGGGCGCAAAAAGCCCTCGACATGATGCAGCACAACCATCAGGCGAAATATTGGGGGCCCGTTCATGCCAACCTGTATCAGGCTTATGCAGCATTGGGCCAACCCGAAAAAGCCTTGCAACACGCACTGGTCTGGAAAGCCGCGGCCGACAGTCTGGCGGCCGCCGACAATGCCCGAAAGGTCGCCGAGGTGGAAGCGCGTTTCAAAACCCGCGAGCAGGAGGCCGTCATCGCCCGGCAGGAACTCGAACTGGCCCGGCAGCGCGGCTATCTGCTTTTTGGTCTGCTGGCCATCGCGCTGACCGGCGCGTTGGCTTACTTTTTCTGGATGCGCACCCGCGCCAAAAAACGCGAGGCCGAATATCGCGCGGCCCTGCACGAAGCCGAAACCCGCCGGCTCAAAGAACTCGACCGCGTGAAATCGACCTTTTTTGCCAACATCAGCCACGAGTTCCGCACACCGCTCTCGCTGCTCATCAGCCCTTTGCGCGAACTGGAAACCGGCGCCCGCACCGGCAACGCAAAAATGTACGCCATCATGCGCCGCAACGCCGAACGCCTGCTGCAACTGGTCAATCAACTGCTCGATCTCAGCCGGCTGGAGAACGGCCGGCTCCAGCTCGAGCCCCGCCCCGGCAACCTGAGCGCGGCCCTGCGCTCGATCGCGGGCTCGTTTGAAAGCCTGGCCGACCGCAAGTTGATCCATTTCGACGTGTTTGTGCCCAAGGCGCCGGTGTGGGCCGCGTTCGACCGCGACAAACTGGAAAAGATCGCTTCCAACCTGCTGAGCAATGCCTTCAAATTTACGCCCGAAGAAGGCAGCGTCACCTTGCAATTGAAACCGGAACCAGGTCCCGACGAAACCTCCCTGCTGGCCGTGATTCGGGTGGACGACACCGGCATCGGTATTTCTTCCGATCAGTTGCCGCAGATTTTCGAACGTTTTTATCAGGCAGATCAGCAGATGCCCGACGCACCCGGCGGCAGCGGAATCGGACTGGCCCTGACCAAAGAACTGGTGCAATTGCACGGTGGCCGCATCGAAGTGGAAAGTGAGGAAAGGCAGGGATCGCGGTTCATTGTTTATTTGCCGCTGCAACTCGCCGCTGCGGAAAGCGATCAGCCGACAGCCGGGGAGCCGGAACCCTTGGCAGCGGAAAATACGGTAGTGGCAACGCCGGCAGCCCCAAGCCCCGAAGCCAGCGTGCTGGTGGTGGAGGACAATGCCGATTTGCAGGACTACATAGCCGGCTTGCTCGAACCCCGGTACCGCGTCTTTCGGGCTGCCGAC